>CANQLL010000001.1 GCA_947624705.1 uncultured Bacilli bacterium
AAGATTTTGATATACTTTGTTCTCATATTAATAGTTTATATAGAGAATCTTTAAATGGTAAATGTCCTTTTGATTTATATTCCTCTAGATAAAATTAAAAAGTTAAATTTAGCTAAAATTAATCCTTTAAATGTTTCTTTAATACCTGAACTACTTGGTGAGAAAAATATTAATAATATTAAAAAATATTTAGATAAAAGTGAGATTAAAAAAGCTAATATTTCTTTTATTAAAAATGACTAGTTTTAAATTGCATTTACTTTTAGAATATTCAAAAATTTGAAAAAAACGATGATTTATTTTACATCGTTTTTATATTGCATTTACTTTTAGACTTAATTTACTTGATTTGTTGGTTGCATTTACTTTTAGAATTCACCTATTATAAAATAAGTTTATAGGTGTCATTTTAGTAAAATAGGGTGGTTGACAAGCAAAATTTAAAAGTTTATAATAAAAAGCGAAAAAACAAATGCGGGAGAGGGCAATATATTAGTACTTAATAGAGAGTTATTGATTGGTGGAAAATAACAAGAAAAATATATTGTAGATCACTTCCCAATGTGTTACTTTGAAAAAAAAGTAGAAGTAAACGTAACCTCGCGTTAAGAGATAAAGTGTATGATAAAATCATAAATTAAGGTGGTACCACGCGTAAATGCGTCCTTAAATTTATGATTTTTTATTTATATAGGAAGGTGAAGAAATGAAAAATTTTAAAGAGTTAGACAAAAGAAAAGTAAGTGAAGTAGAAGAATCGATTTCTACTTCTTGGCAAAGCGTTAATGTTATGCACGATAAACAAGTAAACTTGCGAAGTAAAGATAAAACCTTTGTCTTTTATGATGGGCCAGCTTTTGCCAATGGTTTTCCTGGTTTACATCACATGGTATCTAAAAATTTAAAAGATACAATAACTAAATATCATGTTATGAATGGCCAAAAAGTAATTCGGAAAATTGGTTGGGATACCCATGGCCTACCAATTGAAAATCATGTTGAGAAAAAATTAGGTATATCTTCTAAAAAAGAAATTGAAGCTTTAGGAGTAGCTAAATTTAATCAGGAATGTCGCAACAGTGTGCGCGAAAATGAAAGTGCTTTCACCAATTTAACTAGGAAAATGGGCCAATTTTTTGATGTTGAACATCCATATTTAACTTATAAAAATGAATATATTGAAACCGAATGGTGGATTTTAAAAGAAATGTTTAAAAAAGATATGTTCTATGAAGGAACACGCGTTGTTCCTTATTGTCCGCATTGTGGAACAGGCCTTGCCACCCATGAAGTTGCTCAAAATTATCAAACTGACACGGCCATTACGGTTTATGTCCCTTTTAAGAAAAAAGATGAAGATATTTACTTTTTAGTTTGGACCACTACCCCTTGGACTTTATGTGCTAATGTCGCTTTATGTGTTCATCCTGATTTAGATTATGTTTTAGCCGAATCAAAAGGAACAAAATTTATCTTAGCAAAAAGTTTAGTGAATAAAGTTTTAGGGGAAGAAGCAAAAGTTTTAGATACTTTTAAAGGTAAAACTTTAGAATATCAAGAATATGAACAATTAATTGATTCTTTTGAAGTTGATAAAAAAGCGTTTTATGTAACCTGTGATGATTATGTCACAGCCGAAGACGGAACTGGTATTGTTCACATTGCGCCGGCTTTTGGTGAAGATGATGCTAATGTCGGTAAAAAATATGATTTACCATACCTAAATCCCGTTGGTAAAGACGGTTGTTATGTGGGCGGATTATGGGACAAAAAGTTTGTTCATGATGTTAATGAAGAAATTGTTGCTTATTTAAAAGAAAATGGTAAATTATTTAAACGTCAAAAAGTATCGCATGAATACCCACATTGTTGGCGTTGTGATACTCCTTTAATTTACTATTCAATGCCAAGTTACTATATTAAAGTTTCCCACATGCGTGATGATTTAGTAAAAGCCAATGCTAAAGTTAATTGGTATCCGGCTTATGTAGGCGAAAAACGTTTTGCCAATTGGTTAGAAAATGCGCGGGATTGGAATGTTTCTCGGAGTCGTTACTGGGGTAGTCCAATACCTTTTTACAAATGTAGTTGTGGACATACCCATATGATTGGTTCGATTGCCGAGTTAAAAGAAATGGCTACGACTAAAGTAAATGATGATTTAGATTTACATAAACCATATATTGATGAAATAAAAATTAAATGTCCAAAATGTGGGGGCGAAATGAAGAGAATTGCCGATGTTTTAGATTGTTGGTTTGATTCTGGTTCAATGCCTTTTGCGCAATATCATTATCCTTTTGAAAATAAAGAATTATGGGAAAGTCAATTTCCAGCTGATTTCATCTGTGAGGGTATTGATCAAACACGGGGTTGGTTCTATACTTTAATGGTTATTTCAACTTTCATTAAAGGGTGTTCACCTTTTAAAAATGTTTTAGTTAATGATTTACTTCTTGATAGTGAAGGTAAAAAAATGAGTAAATCTAGAGGCAATATTGTCGAACCATTTACAACTATTAAAGAATATGGGGCTGATACCGTAAGATTTTACCTTCCTTATGTTTCACCCGTTTGGACTCCTTTAAAATTTGATATCGCTGGTTTAAAAGAAGTTTATTCGAAATTCTTTAATCCTTTAAAAAATACTTATAGTTTCTTTTGTACTTATGCTAATATTGATAAAATCGAAACTGATGATTGTCAAATTGCTTATGAAAAAAGAGAAGAAATTGATAAATGGTTATTATCTAAATATAATCGTTTAGTTAAAAATGTTCGGGCTTCTTTTGATGAATATGATTTAAATAAAGTAGTACATTTCTTAGCTAACTTTGTTTCTGATGATTTATCAAATTGGTATATTAGACGTAATCGTAATCGTTTTTGGCAAAGCGAGTTTAATGATTCGAAAAAAAGTGTTTATATTACAACTTATGAAGTATTAGTGGGTTTAGCCAAACTAATCGCCCCAATTACACCATTTATATCGGAAGAATTATATCGTAATTTAACTAATGAAGAATCAGTTCATTTAACTGATTATCCAAAAGTTAACCAAAAATTAATTAATGAGACAATTGAGACCAAAATGGATTTAGTTCGCGATTTAATTAGTATCGGTCGCCAAGCCCGGGAAGAGGCAAAAATTAAAGTGCGTCAACCATTAAGTGAAGTTATTCTTGATGGCAAGAATAAAAATATTTTAAAAGATTTAGTGGATTTAATTAAAGAAGAATTAAATGTTAAAGAAGTTATCTTTGAAGATGATTTAGCTAAATATATGAATTTTACAATTAAACCTAATTTTAAAACAGCTGGACCAATTTTAGGAAATCATATTAAAGATTTAGTTAATCTTTTAAATAATTACACCGAAGAACAAATAATGGAACTTAAAAATAACCAAGAACATTATTTAGAAATAGAAAAACAAAAATATCCAATTACTTTAGATATGGTTGATATCCGAATTAATTCTAAAGAAGGTTTTGATGTTGGTACGAATAATAATGATTTTATTATCTTAAATACGAATTTAACTCCAGAATTAATTGAAGAAGGTATAGCGCGAGAATTTATATCTAAAGTTCAAAATTTACGGAAAACTAAAGATTTTGACATTGAAAATCGCATTAACATATTATTTAATGCTAGTGAAGATTTAAAACAAGCGATTTTCAATAATTTAGATTATATTAAAGGAGAAACTTTAGCTGTTAATTTAGACTATACAAATGAAAAACAAAATGATATTATAGACATTAATAACAACGAGGTAAGTATTACGATTAAGAAAATTTAGGTGATTTTATGTTAGAGGGTTTTAGGTTTAAAAAATTTAGAGAATTGTATCAAGCTAAAAATTATAATCAAGGAATAGTTTTAATTGAAAAAGGTTTAATTGTTACTAATCGTTTAAAATATAAACGATTAGTAACGAGATTACTTAAAATTGATATTTATAAAAATAATAAAAAGCCTTATATAACATTTGATTTATTAAATAATTTTAATGAAGAATACTTACAAAATTTAAAAGATAATTATTTAATAAAATATAATAAATGTTTAGAATATCAAAATTTTATTTATGCTTCATTAATTTTAAATGTTTTATTAGAACTTGTTAATTTAGGTTATTTAAACTTAAATGATATTCCTAATATTAATGATTACCATGATTATGTATTAAAACAAAAACAAGAATTAGAATATATTCAAAAAATAAAAGAAGATTTAGATAATAATACTTCTTGTGTTTTAACAAAGCCATTAGCCGAAAATAGAATAAATATTTTATATCAATACATTCAAGAAGAGCCTGGTTTAAAATCTTTTAAAATAAAAGATGATAAAGGTCAACATTTAGTAATTCATAAATTAATAAGTGAAAAAATAGATTTTGATAAATATAAATATAAAATTCAAAAAGCTAAAAGTAATGAAAACTATCAAAAAGCTTTAGCTTATAATTTTAAATTATTAAATTATAATTATATTCCTTCTGCTTCAATATATGCTAATACTGGTTTATTATATTTAAAGCTACGTAATATTAAAGAAGCTGTTAAATATTTAACCATTGCTACTTATCATCCTTTTGAAAATAAATTTGACTTTACGAAAATTATTGAAGATAATTTAAATTTTGAATTTAATGATAAGAAAGCTTTAGCATTATTTAAGTTAGAGGAATTTAATGAAGATGATATAACTAAAAAATATAAAAATCTTATTATTCAATTTAATGAATCAAAAGATAATTTGGATACTTTTGCTTTAAATAATAATTTAAGTAACGAAGATAAGTTAATAATGAAAATTATTATTGCTAGACATTATTATGCAAATAATTTTTCTAAATTAGCAGAAAATTTATTAAGAAAAATAGAAAAAGATTTAAATAATAATAGTTATATAACTGAATTAATAAAAGAGACTAGAAAAAATAAAAATTTTTATCGCAATAAAAAAGCATATCAACAAATATTGAGGTTAAATATATGAAAATAGTTCATCCATTAAAACCAATTTATGATAAAAATTCAAAAATTTTAATACTGGGATCATTTCCAAGTATTATTTCACGTGAAAAAAATTTTTACTATGCTAATAAACAAAATCGGTTTTGGCAAGTGTTAGAAAACGTTTTTATGGAGGAGATAGATAATAAAGAAGAATTTTTATTAAAACATCATATTGCTTTATGGGATGTTATTCATTCTTGTGAAATAATAGGCTCAAGTGATAGTAGTATTAAAAATGTAAAAGTTAATGATATTAGTTTTTTACTTACTCAAACTAATATTAATAAAATATATGTTAATGGGAGAAAAGCCTATGAGTTATATCAAAAATACCTAAAAGATAAAATAAATATTGAAGCAATTTATCTACCTTCCACTTCTCCTGCCAATGCCAAATATAAATTAAATGATTTGCTTAAAGCATATGAAATAATAACAAGAATTTAATACAAAATGTTTTAAGGGTTGTAATACTAAAATGAAATGAAAAATGAAACTAGAATATAATTGAGCAAAATTATGGTAAACATTATAGAATAATTCATCAAGTAACAATATATTTATTTTTACTACGATAAGTTATTAATTTAAAATAATGTTTTTTTACTTAAACTAGTGAAAGAGTAGATAAAAATCATTTATTAATGAGTAAAATCTTAGTGAAAATTTTGTAAAATAAAAGACCAATAATAGTAATTGGTCTTTTTAAGTGTTATAATCTTTTTATAAGGAAGTGGTTTTAAATGCCGGTTAAAAAAGATGATAAAGAAAAATTAGATATTAAAAGTATTAATGAATCAGTTATTTTATCTAAAAAAATATTAAAAATAGTACATATTTTTATGATAATAGGAGCTATTTTATTATTTACTATCGTTGTCAAAGAATGGCGAATTCCAACTTTTTTAATAACTTTTGTAAAAATATTAACTCCTTTATTTATTGGATATATTATTGCATGGTTATTTCATCCTTTAGTTAATTTTTTACACCGTAATGGTTTTAAAAAAGGTTTAGCTGTTGTAATAGTTTATCTTGGTTTTATTGCTTTATTATACTTATTTTTAAGTATGTTAGTACCAACGGTTATCAATCAGTTTAATGATTTAGTTTCATCTATTCCCAACATATTTAATAGTATAAAAGGTTTTATTAATGAATTCTTTGCTAATATTAAAAATATTAGCCCAAGTACGATAAATAATATCCGTAATGGAATTTATAATAATATTGGTCATTTTATGAATGGAATAGTTAAGGATTTACCAAATACCGCTATTAGTTTAATAGGTTCATTATTTAGTGGTTTAGGAACTTTTGTAATAAGTTTAATTATTGGTTTTTATATGTTATTTGATTTTGATTCAATTAAAAAACATTTTATAAAATTAATTCCGAAAAAATATCGTTATGAAATAAGTGAATTGACAGAAGAAGTTGGAACTCAACTACGCAAATATGTTAATGGTGTTTTTGGCGTTGCTAGTATTATTTTAGTTGGTTGTTCAATTGGTTTTGCCATTATTGGTTTAAAAGCACCTTTACTATTTGGTATGTTTTGTGGTATAACAGATTTAATTCCTTATATTGGTCCCTATATTGGCGGTGCCGCTGCAGTTGTGGTTGGCTTTTCGCAAAGCCCTTTAACTGGAATTTTAGCTTTAGTGGTAATAATTATTTTCCAAACTTTAGAAAGTTATATAATTCAACCAATAGTTATGAGTAAAACGATGAAATTACATCCAGTTACTATTTTAATTGGTTTAACTGTTTTTGGGGCTTTCTTTGGAATTGTCGGAATGGTTTTAGCTACGCCAATTATTGCCTTTATGAAAATAATATTTAAATATATTAATAATAAATTTAATTTAATTGATTTAGAAATTGAATAGGAGTGACACATATGAATATTAAAGATTTATACATCGAGTTTTTTAAAGAAAGAAAGCATAAACAAATTCCTAGTGCTCCCGTAATTCCGGAAAATGATCCTTCTGTTTTGTTTAACACTGCCGGAATGCAACCTTTAATTCCTTATTTAATGGGTCAACCTCATCCTTATGGTACGAGATTAGTTGATTATCAAAAATGTATTCGGACTAATGATTTAGATTCAGTTGGTGATAAAACTCATCATACTTTTTTTGAAATGTTAGGTAATTGGTCTTTAGGAGATTACTTTAAAAAAGAAAGTTTAACTTGGAGTTTTGAATTCTTAACCCAAAAATTACATATTGATCCCAAAAGATTAGCTGTTACGGTTTTTGCTGGGAATGATAAAATTGAAGAAGATAAAGAATCAATTGCCATTTGGCAAAGTTTAGGAATTAAAGAAGAAAAAATAGCTAAAACCAAAAATGATAATTTTTGGATTGCGGGGGAAACTGGTCCATGTGGACCAGATTCCGAAATTTTCTATTTTAATAGTAAAGATGAAATCCCCGAAGTTTTTGATCCCGAAGATGAGCGTTATGTAGAAATATGGAATAATGTCTTCATGCAATATTATAAAGATGAAAATGGTAATTTTAGCGATTTACCGAAAAAAAATGTTGATACAGGAATGGGTTTAGAAAGAATAACAGCAGTTTTAGAAAATGTTGATGATAATTATAGGTCGAGTATTTGGCAAGATGTTATTAAAAAAATCGAAGAAATAACTAATTTAGATTATCAAAATCATGAAAAAAGTATGCGTATTATTGCTGATCATCTTAGAACGGCTGTTTTTATAGCAGCTGATAATAGTGGAATTAAACCAAGTAATACTGACCAAGGTTATATTTTAAGAAGATTAATTAGAAGAGCTATACGTCATGCCAAAAAATTAAATATTGATATTAATAGTAATTGGGAAGTAGAAATAGCTTTAGTTATAATGAATAAATATGCTAAATATTATCAAGAGCTAGTAACTAATAAAGATGTTGTTTTAGAGGTTTTAACGAATGAAAAAATAAGATTTAATAAAACTTTAGAAAAAGGTTTAAGAGAGTTTGAAAAAATAACGGCTAAATTAGAAGGTAATGTTTTAAATAAAGATTTAGCTTTTAAATTATATGATACTTATGGTTTTCCAATTGAGTTAACCCAAGAATTATCGCAAGAAAAAAATATTGAAGTTGATGTTGAAGGCTTTAAAGAAAAATTTAAAGCTCATCAAGAATTATCTCGAGCTGGAGCTAGTCAAAAATTTAAAGGCGGCTTAGCGGGGAATAGTGAGATTGAAACCAAATATCACACTGCCACCCATTTACTAAATGCGGCGTTAAAAGTGGTAGTTGATCAAAATGTTCATCAAAAGGGGAGTAATATTACTTCCGAAAGAATGCGTTTTGACTTTTCTTGCGACCATAAGTTAACTGAAGAAGAAAAGAAACAAACTGAAGATTTAGTTAATAAATGGATTGATGAGGGACTTGATGTAACGGTGGAAGAAATGCCTAAAGAAGAAGCTTTAAAGTCTGGAGCAGAATGTATGTTTATTGAAAAATATCCCGATATCGTTACTGTTTATTCAATTGGGGATGTATCTAAAGAACTTTGCGGTGGCCCACATGTGAAAAGCACTAAAGAAATAGGGCATTTTAAAATAAAAAAAGAAGAAGCATCTAGTGCTGGAGTAAGAAGAATAAAAGCCGTTATTCAAGATGATTAAAAATCGATAGCTTATATCGATTTTTAATTTGCTTTTAATCTGCAACACTATTATTTATTTTTGCTTTTTATTATTTCCGATTCAAATCAATCCCATCAATGCTAGTATCATAAATCCATTGTTTTAAATCTAAATTATCTCCTGTTTCATAAAATTTAGTTAATTTTTCAAAGAATATTGGTTGATTTTCTTGTGAAATAGTTATTATTCCACAACCATTGTCAATCATTATTTTATTAACAAATAACGTAGCAACTCTTTTATTGCCATCAATAAACATTTGTCTTCTCATAATCCAAAGCATTATTTCAATAGCTATTTCCGTTTTTGTTTTTTCCGGTTGATTTAATAATTCTTTTAGTTCTTCTTTTATTTGACTTTCAATAGGAAATTGAGGTTTCCAAAATGTTCCCCAATATTTACAGGTGTACTTCTTAATTTTCCTAAATCTTGATCTAAAACTAATTTATCACAAGTTAATTTATGTAAATGGCTTAAAGCTTTAAAATCATAATTTATATCATTGTTTTCCAGTATAAATTCCCAAGAATATTTTAAATTATTAATAGCAATGATGTTATTAACAATAAGTCCATTAACAACACCACCATCATATATTACTTGAGTTTCTTGATATGTAACGTCAATACCATCTAAATTAGCACTTTTCCAAATATAATCTACAATATTTCTTTTTGCTACAAATATATTTTATTCTCTTGTTAAATTAAATTTATTTTTCCTAAAAATTTTCTCCTACCATTTAATGTAAATAAAATCCAAAGTGGTTATTAGCTTTACAGGTAAAGTTTTTAGGATTTAAAACTAATTTATTTTCTAACTTATATTAGCACAGGAATGAATTCTATGCAATTAATTGGGCAGCTTTATTATAACTTTAAAAAACGTAAAATCAAAAATTAAATTCTCAATTTAAGAAAAATATAAATTTATCCTAAAAATGAATTTTAGCCTAAAATTTGAAAACAAAAAACGTTTTTCTGGTTAGCAAAAAAAGCTTTTTAGCACGATTTTTGAAGCTAAAATCCATTTTTAGCAATTTGCTATTCATTTTTAAATATGGTAATTTTTGAGACGGATGCATTGAAGCACCCGGACTAGTGTTTTCCTTAATTTTTAAGGAGGGCTGATAATTATGCGAGAAAAATTTTTTTATCAAGTAATTATTGTGCTACTTTTGCTAGCACTAATACTACTTACTATTTAGTAGAAGCTAGACATCTTAGATTTTTCAACTAAACAACTTAGATTTAACATAATATTGGTTTGGTTGATACATTTTAAAATAAATTAAAAGAGCACCGAATGCCACAGGGGGTCATACGGTGCTTTCCCAAGAAGGAAAGCACTAGGCCTTAAAGGCTTTGTGTATCCATTTCCATTTTAATATATATTTTTATTTAAAGTCAATAAAAATAATACTCAAAAATTTTTTATTTGGAAATATAGACTAAAAACATAATCATTATAATTTTAAATATTTTAATTTTTTCTTTTAATCATTCCTAATACTAAACAGATACTTAATATAAATCCTCCTAAAATATAAGATTCAATTTTGTATAAACCTAAAGCATAATAATAATGTTTATTAAATATACAAACGCCGATAAACATAATGGTAAATAACCATAAAACATATATAAATTTGGAAATATTCTTCTTTTGAGAAAAACAACTTTTAATAATCTTTTTAATATTATAAGCACTCATAAAAGCTAAAATTATTAAATCAAATAACCAGGTAAACATTAAAATATTTTCAATATTTTCAATAAAATTATAAATTCTTAATTTCTTTAAAGTCATATATTCAGGAAATCTTAAAATATTAGCTAAAGTTGGACCTAAAACACCATTTATAGAAATTAAGGTTAAAATAATAGTTAAGCTGCCAATTAAATATCCTAAAATAGCATCTTTATATTTTAAATTATCTTGTTTAACATTTACAAGTAATAAAGAAGGAACACTACTTAATAAAGCATAAACAATACTAGCTTTTAATATTCCTAATTTATGACCATAAAGAATTGGTAAAAAATTATTATAATCAGTTATAATTAAACTAGATATAACTTTAAAACTAAAGATTACTATACTTATTGGTAAAAGCATTTCAGCTACCTTAGCAAAAGAAATAACGCCTTTATAATTGCCATAAATAACTGCTACTAAAATCGTTATTCCAATTACAAAAGAGGGAGTTAAAGGAAGTAGAAAAGAACTAGTCATAGTTGTTAAAGAAATTATCACATCATGTAAACAAAAACTTCCTAAAAGAAATAAAAGAATTTTAAGGAAAATATTATTTTCTACCTTTATTTTTTTCTTTCTAATAAAATATAGAAAAGATATAACTATTAAACCTAGAAGAGTTCCAACTAAACCACTTAACCAAGCATCATTATAACTTAAATGAAATATTTTAGTTATCCCTAAACCAAAAAATAATGATCTTGTTAAAAAATAACTTAAAATTATATATTGTTTTTTTGTTATCAATTTATCACCTCAAATGCTTGACCATTTCGATTTACTTCTAAATTTACTTCAACTTTATAATTTAAATCTTTCCAACTATTTTTAGAATAACTTTTAGGATAAGTTCGATAAACTAAATTTCTTATGCCTAAAAAATCACTATTAAGTTCAATTGATTTTTCCACTAATTTTTGAATATCTTTTTTTATTAATTTTGCAAAATCTTGCGATAGTTTTTTATTAATTTCCCCATTTCTTAAAACATATTTTTCATTTAAACATCTAACTAAAGCCTCAGCATTAACTTTTATATAAACAGTATTATCTTTTAAAGATATTTTACTTTTATTTTTATAAATAGATATGGCAATATTTTGTTTACTATATAAAGCATTATCAACTTGACTAGTTAAAAGATTAAAGGTTTGACTTTCAGTTGGCGTAAGATAAGCAATTAACTTGTCTTTAATAAAAGCTCCGGATGTATATAAAGCAATATTTTTATCTTTGATTTGAATAGAAGGAATAATAATATCACTTTTATTATCTTTCATTTGCACGTAGAGATAATCAAACTCATCATGTAAATCAAAGATTTCAACATCATTTTGATTTTTAAATAAACCCATAATAGCATCACTAACTATTGGTTGATTTTTAATTTTCGTATTTAAAACTTTTTGAATCGTAGTATCTTTAACTAAAACATAATAGAAATTATTACTAATATGAATATCTCGAAATAAATAATTAGAAATATGAGTTATACCTTCTTTTTGGGCTAAGTTTTCTTCTAATAAAACAATTTGAACATGGTCAAAAACAACCTTTTTATCAACTTGACTAATTGTATCGTTAAAAGCCCGAGCAGGGTTAGTTCCGGAACCCGTTACTAACATAGTTTGACTTTCTTCTTGCTGCCCGCTATCGTTTTTTTTCGTTACAATTATTTCAAAAGTTACTTCATATTTATTCTTGTTATACCCAACGCCAATAGCGGAGACGATAGCGGTGTCATTAAGTTCGGTATAATCATAACAACCAGTTAATAAAAACAAAGATAGTAAAATTAAAATGATTTTTTTCATTTATTTTCCCCCTGACTTATAAAATTTTTATCAGTTAACATTTTACTTCGCAACCGGTCTTTAGCTTTGGGTTTTTGATATAATTCTTTTCGTAAATAATTTAAATCAAATGGGGCAAAAGGATAAGAATAAGGTTTATCATAAGAAGTTGTATTACATAAATGGGTTAAGAAAATTACGCCTGCTACAACAATACCAAATAAACCAAAAAAGGAAGCTGCTAACAAAAATAAGAAACGAAAATGCCGAATAGAATTAATAAATTCCAGTTCGGTAAAGATTAAAGAAGTTATGAAAGTTAAAGCGACCACAATAATCATAATGGGCGAGACTATTCCGGCCGTAACGGCAGATTCACCCAAAATTAATGCCCCTAGAATCGAAATTGAACTGCCATAAGAAGAGGGAAAACGAATGTCACTTTCTCTTAAAACTTCACAAATTAAAAGCATAAATATCGCCTCAATGGCGGCGGGGAAAGGAACACCATCTCGTTGCGTAGAAAAACTAACAAGTAAATTAAGGGGAATAACCTCCGGGTTATAATTAATAATAGCAATATATAAAGCCGGAACTAAAATAGTTAAAATTAAACAAATAAAACGTAAAACTTTTAAAAAATTGATATTAATACTTTTACTATAATTATCAACTTGGGGATTAATATAATCGGCAAAAAAGACTGGCATTATTAAAGCAAAAGGGGAAGTATCAACTAAAATAACAATTCGCCCTTCTAACAAATTGGAAGAAGCATAATCCGGTCTTTCGGTGGCTCTAATTGTTGGGAAAGGGGATTTATTTTCTTTTTCTAAAAGTTGATGAATATTGCCGGCATCAATAATGCCGTCAATATCAATTGTTTCTAATTGTTGTTTAATTTTATTAACAGTTTTTTCTTCAGCTATATCTTTTAAATATAAAACACTAACTTTAGTAGAAGTTTTTCTGCCTATAATAAAATCTTCATTAATTAATGTATTAGATTTAATTCTTCTTTTAATTAACCCTAAATTATTTTGTATATTTTCATTAAAAGCATCTTTCGGTCCATAAATGGCCGGTTGAGTTTCTGGAGTAGATATACTTCGGGATATATCAGCTTTAACCTCAACCGCATATACTTCATGATGATAAATAATTAAAACAAAACCATTTGTTAAAAAATAAGCTAATTGATCATATTTTTTAACTTCAACAGTTGTGGGTCCAGCTATTAAAGATTCTAAATTTTTTCCATTTTTTTTATTAGTTAAAGAAAGTTCTTTTAAAACATAATCATTAATTTTATCACTACTAGAAACACTTTCTAAAAATAAAACATATATATCATTAACCTGTTTAATAATTAAATCACTGGTATTATTAAATTCTTCTTGCAAACGCTTAACTATTTTATTCATAACCTCACCATTTGTTATTCTAAGCATTTTAAATAAAGATATTCACTTAAAAATAAAAACTTTAACAAATTATTTCGTTAAAGTTCTTTTTTTCCTATTTTCATAAATACTAATATACTCTTCACATAAAGTTCCACAAACTAAATCAATTATTTGACATTTAGAACATCTTCTTTGATAACAAGCTTGAGGACCTACAATTGGTATCCCTGCTATTGTCTTACTATTTATATAACCTTCACTAGGTAAACTTTTAACATAAACTTTAATGTAAGGTCCAAATTCATGATCACATTTCATAATCTTCAATCTCCTTGTATAGATATTATACAAATATTATGAAAAAAGTAAAGACAAAATAATTGCTAATTTAAATAATATTTTATATTATTAGTTTAGGTGATGTCCATATGGTAAAAGTGGAAAAATTAGATCATTATGGTCGAGGGATAACTTACATAGATGATAAAATAACTTTTTTAAATAATGCTTTACCTAATGAAGAAGTAAAATATAAAATTACTAAAAGTAATAATAAATTTCAAGAGGGAAAAGTAACTAAAATAATTACTAAAAGTAAAAAGCGGGTTGAACCGCCTTGTCCTTTTTATGATATATGTGGTGGCTGTAGTTTACAACATTTAACCTATGAAAAAACTTTAGAATTTAAAAAACAAAAAGTTCAAGAAATATTATCTCGTTATGCTCATATAAATGAAAAAATAAATATTATTAAAAATCCTTCTCCTTATCAATATCGTAATAAATTATCTTTAAAAATTAAAGATGGGAAAATTGGTTTTTATGAAGCGAAAACACACAAAATAGTCGAAATTACGAAATGTTTATTAGCCAAAGAAGAAATAAATAATTTTTTAAAAGATCTTAAATATTTTGAGCTAAATAATGCTGAGGTTACGATTCGAAGTAATTATAATCAAGAATTATTAATTGCCATTAAAACTAAAGATCAAATTACTAATTGTTATAAACAATTAGCAAAGCTTCATAAAATAGTGGGTATCATTGTCAATGATAAATTAGCTTATGGCGAGGATAAATTTATAGATATTGTTGATCATAAGCTTTTTCAAGTAAGTTATAATTCTTTTTTTCAAGTTAATTCTTTAATTAATCAAGAAATATTTCAAATAATAAAAAAAGAAATAAAAAAAGAAAAAGTAGTAGCTGATTTATATTGTGGAGTAGGAACTTTAGCGATTGTGGCGTCAGACAAAGCTAAACAAGTTTATGGCATTGAAATAATTCCTAATGCCATTAAAAATGCTTTAGTTAATCAAAAAATGAATAAAGTTAATAATGTTAATTTTTGTTTAGGTGATGCTAAAGATATTATAAAAAAAATAAAGACTAAAATAGATACAATTATTATTGATCCACCACGTAGCGGTCTTAGTGTTGAGGCTTTAAATAATATTTTAAAAATAAAACCAACGGATTTAATTTATATTTCTTGTGACCCCATGACTTTAGCAAGAGATTTAAATACTTTAAAACAATTTTATAAAATAACAAAATTATATATTGCTGATATGTTTAGTTATACTTATCATGTAGAAAGTATTTGTATTTTAAAATTACTTAATTAAAACTTATATTTTTTTCTTAAATTTACATTATAATGATATAAATGTTATAATTTAAAAAATAAAAGGAGAATTTATATGTATGATGTTATTGTAATTGGGGCCGGTCCCGCCGGACTAACTAGTGCTTTATATTTAAGAAGAGCTAATAAAAAAGTATTAGTTTTAGAAGCAAAAACTTATGGAGGCCAAATAGTTAAAGCTAATAAAGTAGAAAATTATCCGGGAATAATTTCGATCAGTGGTTATGATTTTGCCAAAAATTTATATGAACAAGTTAAAAACTTAGGAGCGGAGATTAAATTTGAAACAGTTTTAAAAGTAACGGAAGATAAAAAGGTTATAACTAGTCAAAATCAATATCAAGCTAAAGCTATAATTATTGCCACTGGTTCGGAAAATCGAAAATTAAATATTGAAAATGAAGAAGATTTTGTCGGCAAAGGAATTTCTTATTGTTCTAATTGTGATGGACATTTTTATCAAGATAAAATTGTCGCTGTAAATGGGGGAGGAAACACTGCTTTAGATGATGCTTTATATCTCGCTGATATTGCGAAAACTGTTTATCTAATTCATCGTCGCGAAGAATTTAGAGGCGAAGATAAAAGATTAGCCGAAGTAAAAAATAAACCTAATATTAAAATTATTTTAAATTCGACCATAGTTTCTTTAAAAGGTCAAGATTGTTTAGAAGAAATAATTATTAAAGATAATCAAGATAATAAACAAACTTTAAAAGTAGACGGTTTATTTATAGCTATTGGTCAAGAACCTAAAAATGAAATATTTAGTAATGTGGTTGATTTAAACGAAAAAGGTTATATTAAAACAACTGATGGTGTTCATTCTAAAACAGAAGGAATTTATATAGCTGGTGATACTCGAGAAAAATATTTAAGACAATTAACGACAGCTGTAAGTGATGGCAGTATCGCTGCGACGATGGCTATTAAAGAAATGAATTAAAGAGGCAATATTTATGAAATTAAAAAAATTTAAAGATTTAACAGATGAACAATTAAATATGTTAATTAATGTTCATTACAATCATTGGAAGAAATATAGTGAATTTATTACCGAAGAAAAAACTTCTCAAAAATTTATATACAACGGATAATTTACCATTAGGCTTAGCTTTGTTTAATGAAGAAAATAATATTGTCGGTTTTTGCGTGTTAAAAATTGAGAATTTAAAATTATATCCCGAAATATATCCTTGGTTATCTGATGTCATGATTTTAAAAGAATATCGAAATTTAGGTTATGGAAGAATTTTAGTAAATGAAGCTTTGAAATATTTGAAGACTTTAGGTTATGATAAAGTTTATGTTTGGACAGACCAAGCGCCTTTGTTTTATGAAAAATTAAATTTTAAATTTGTTCAAAAAGTAGAGAAAAATAATGGCGGATATGGTAAACTATATTCGAAAGAAGGAATTTAAATGAAAAAAGTTATTAGTATATTTTTAACTATTATAATGTTTTTTACAGCAATGGAAATTATAATTACTTATTCTTTAAGGAGTATTTTAGCTAGTGATGCGATGCAAAAATTAATTAAAGAAACTAATGTTACGGAAATAGTTGAAGAAGTTAAAGAAAGTGGTGATTTAGATTTTGTTTATGATGAAGCCCAAAAATATGGAGTAAGTGAAGAAAAAGTTGATGAAGTATTAGCTTCTGATGAAGCAAAAGAATATTATGGAGCTATTTTACAAAAATATTTAGACGGAACTGATACAACTTTAGATGCTGATACCCAAAAATTTATTGAAGAAGCTACAGAAAAATATAATATTGATATAACCGAAGAACAAAAAGAAGAATTAAAAAATAATATTAATGAAGCAGTTATTGTAAATAAAAAAGAAGTAGTTCATAATGATTTAGCTAATAATATCAATAAATATACAAGTTTTGTGAAAAATAATGCTATATTTATAATTGCTATTGTTAGTTTATTAGTCCAAATATTATTAATTGTTATTTTAAATATTAAAAAACAAAACTTTGTGAGTTATTTTGGTGTTTGTTTGTTATTATTAGCAATCTTTACTGCTTTATTTACTTTTGGTTTACAAATAATTTTAGCTATTTTAAATCAAGATATAAGTATTAATTTAGTCAAATTATTTGGAAGTATGTTACAAAAAGGATATATTTTAAGTTTAATATTATTTGTTTTAATGATTATTTGCTTTATCATTAATAAAAATATTAAAGTAAATCCGAAAGGAAAAGTTATCAATGAAGATTAAAAATAATTATGTTGATTCACAGAAGATTAAATATAATTATGTTTATGATGTAGAATTAACTATTGAAAATTTGATAAAAGAGCTTATTAAAAATAATATATCTTATGTTTTTATTAAGCCTAACGAAATTCATTGCAATGATAAAATAATTCGATTTTATGAAAAAGGAATTAAATTGAAAAAAAATAAACAAACAAGACAAGAATATCGAGATACTTTAATTAAATTATTCTTAAATATGGAAAAAGAAAGTTTAAAAAGCTTAGTAACTTTAGAAAATAAACAATTTCCGAAAAAAGATAACTATCATAAATTTAATAATTATTATCAAAGACAAAATAGAGTTTCAACTTTAAGAAAGCATTATTAGAGGTATTTATGCAAAAATATAAAATACCTTTTTTTATTCTTTTAGGTTGTTTAAGTTTAATAATAATTATTTTTCTATATCAATTTATTAGACTTTTAACAGCTAAAATTGAAGTAGATTTAGTAGATAATTTAGAAGTAGAATTTAATAGTAAAGTTAAAGTATCCGATTTTATTAAAAGTATTAATGGAACAATTTTAGATGATTATCAAATTGATACCACAAAATTAGGAAATAAAGAAATAGAATTTAAATTTAAAAATGATGATAATATTAAAGTTAAATATCAATATAATATTAATATTGTTGATAAAACAAAACCTTTGATATGGTTAGATGATATTTACAAAGTTGCCGTAAATAGTGATATTAAGTTAGAAGAAAAAATTTTATGTGGTGATAATTATGATTCTAAACCTAATTGTTTTATTGAAGGTGATTATGATTTAAATACTATTGGCGATTATGATTTAGTTTTTAAAGCTTTGGATAATAGCGGTAATGAGGCAATTCAACCCTTTACTTTAAAAGTATATGAACCAACTTCTGAAGAAAAAGGAGAAAAAGAAAATTATCCATTTAGTCAAGCTATTTCTCAATACAAAACCGCAAATAATAAAATAGGAATTGATGTTTCAAAATGGCAAGGTGATATAGATTTTGCTAAATTAAAAGAAAATGGGGTTGAATTTGTTATGATTAGAGTTGGGGGAACAAGAGGGAAAAATGGAAAATATTTTGTGGATGAAAAGTTTAAACAAAATATCAAGAATGCTAATAAAGAAAATATTCCTGTTGGTGTTTATTTTTACTCTTACGCTGATTCTTCTAAGAAAGCAAAAGAAGAGGCAAAATGGGTTTTAAACCAAATAAAAAATTATCAAGTAGATTTACCAATTGCTTTTGATTGGGAAGAATGGTCTAATTTTAATGAATATAATTTAAGTTTTTTTGGGCTTACATCAATGGCCGAAGAATTTTTAAAAGTAATTGAAGCTAATGGTTATAAAGGTATGCTTTATAGTAGTAAAAATTATTTAGAAAAAATATGGTTAGATTCTAAATATGATATCTGGCTTGCCCACTATACTTTAAAAACTGATTACACAAAAGATTTTAAAATGTGGCAAATATGTGATAATGGCCAAGTTACGGGGATAGAGGGCTTTGTAGATATTGATGTTCTTTATTGACAAATCAAAAAAATCTATATAATATAGACAAAAAGAAATGAGGAATTAGAATGTTAAATGATAATAATCGTCAAGAATTAATTGCTAAAATAGAAAAATATCGAGAAGCGGGTTATGATCAAAGTAAATTATTAGAAATTGAAAAAGAAATTATTTGGTTTGAAAATCCCGAATTATCTTTATATTTTGCGAAAAATATTAAAGATAGTGATATAGCAGTTCATAAAAGTATTGTTTGCCAAAGTAAAAATGCCAATTTGATGTGGGAATTCATGCAAAAAGTCTGCTTATGTGGTGAGTATCGAAATGAGTTAGCCGCTCATATAATTGATACTAATGATGAACATTTTATTGCTTTATTATGTGAAGATGATCAAATAAGTTCTATAATAAGAGAAAATGCTATAAAATGGTTGCTTAATAATGGTCATAAATTTCACATTTATGATTATCTAATAGGAAATGGTGAGTACATTAATAGTAATGGCGATTATATTGATAATGATAGAATTTGTACTAAAATGATTAAAAAAATTTATCAAGATTTAACTGATGCTGAAAAAGAACATTTACGTTATTTATATCCTCTTACTATGCAAGCAATTGAAAAAACGATAGAAGAAAATGAAGCATTTAATGATATACAAAAATTGGTTAAAGCGATAAAACCAATAGAAAGCTAGTTTTAAAATGGCTGTTCGAAACAAAAAACAGCTTGTAAAACAATTATTTTTATGATACTATGAATATGTCAAGGAAACTTGCATAAAATAAAAAGGATACATTTGATTGGGTGAATCAGATGTTATCCCTTAATTGGGTTTCATCTGAAATCAACGGTTGTTGAAATCAGATGTTTTTGCTATTTTAGAAGTAAAATAATTACTACTAAGAATAGGAGTAATATTATAATAAATTGAGAAAATTCTCTCTTTGTCATAAATACCACCACCTTTCTCTTATCGTTTGATAATTGAAAGGGAAAGCATCTGATAAATTCAAATGTATCCACAAGCATTATATCAAACAAATGTTTTAAAAACAATATTTTTTCTAAATTTTTTGTTGCGTTTTTATTTAACATTTAATTATCAAATTAACTTTTAAAAATAATCATTTATAATAAAATGTAACAAAAAGAAGGAGAAAAAATATCTAACATTATTCTTACTTATCAATTAAAAACAAAACAAGCTTAAATACTAGTTAAAACTAGTATTTTTTGTTATAATCTTTAAGAAGGATATGATTACATTGAAAGATTTAAAAGTTATATTTATGGGAACTCCTGATTTTGCTGTGCCTGTCTTAGATGTTTTAATAAAAAACACTAAGGTTATTTTAGTAGTATCACAACCGGATAAATTAGTAGGTCGTAAACAAGAATTACAAAAAACACCAATTAAAAAATTAGCAGAAGCTAACAAAATTGAAGTATTTCAACCAATTAAAATTAGAGAAGATTATCAAAAAATTATAGATTTAAAACCGGATATAATTATTACGTGTGCTTATGGGCAAATAATTCCTAAAGCATTACTTGATTTACCTAAACTAGGTTGTATCAATGTCCATGCTTCATTACTTCCTAAATTGCGGGGTGGAGCTCCTATCCATCATGCTTTAATTGATGGTTATCAAAAAACGGGAGTAACTATTATGTATATGGATGAGGCTATGGATAGTGGCGATATTATTGCACAAAAGGAATATGAAATAAAAAATTCTGATAATGTTGGAACCTTGCATGATAAATTATCTTTAATGGGAGCTAATCTTTTATTAGAAACAATCCCCGCTATAATTAATAAAACTAATAATAGAATTAAACAAAATAGCCAAGAAGTAACTTTTGGTTATAATATAAAAAGAGAAGAAGAACATCTTGATTTTCATAAAACTTGTCAAGAAATATATAATCAAGTACGGGGTTTAAATCCTTGGCCTTTAGCAAATATTATTATAGATGATAAAGAAATGAAAGTTATAGAGTGTACTTATGAATTAAAAGAAATTAATCAAGAAGTAGGAGTAATTTGCGAAGTATCTAAAGATAAATTAGGGATAACAGTCCAAGATGGTATAGTTTATTTAACTAAAGTTAAACCTTTTGGTAAAAAAATAATGGATATAAGTGCTTATTTAAATGGTCAAAATAAAGAGGATTTATTAAATAAAAAAATAAAGTAGGTGAGTTAAGTGTTTAACAAAAAAAATAAATATAAACAAACCAATGAAGATGATACATGGTTAACTAAAACTTGGAATACTCCGCGAGGCAGAGCTAGTATTAAATTAGCTTTTTATGGTTTGTTTGTTTTAGTCATTTTCATCACTATAATATTTAGTGCTGATAAAAGACCTACAGTTTATAAATCAACTTATAATGTTAAAACAGTATCTAAAGATTTTAATGAAAAAATAAAAGAATTAAAAGCTAATAATTATGCTTTTAATTACAACTTAAATATTGCTAGTAATCATATTTTAATCTATGGTCAAAAAAAGTTAAATCTAGAAACTGGTTATAAAGAAAATAATCAAGGAATAATTCGATATTTAAAAGAAAATGATAAAATATATAAAATTGGTATAGATAATGAAAAAGAAGAAATGCCTGATTTATTTAGTGATATTAATAGCAATTATTTAAATATCAATTATTTATTAGAATTAATTAATAATCAAACTCCAATTGAAGAAGATAATAAAAAGATCTATAATTTAGAAAATAATATTGCCATCGAAATTGAAAGTGATAGTCAAAATATTACTAAAATAACGATAAAAGAAAATGAAAATACTTATGAACTTGACTTTAGTGAGATTGGGAAAATTGAAAAAATTGATTTAGAAACAAAATAGGTGATTTATGGAAAATATATTTAATAAAAGAATTGATGAGTTAGAAGATTATTTTCTAAGTATAAATGAAAAGAAATTTAAAGCTAGTCAAATTTATGATTGGTTATATAAAAAAAGAGTTTATGACTTTTCTAAAATGACTAATTTAAAAAAAGAATTAATTTTAAAATTAGAAAATGATTTTAGTAATGAATTGATAACGATTGTAAAAAAACAAAGTGATAAAGATACAGCTAAATATTTATTTAAATTAGAAGATGATAATTTTGTTGAGTCAGTTTTAATGTATCATAATTATGGAATTAGTGTTTGCGTATCTTCTCAAGTAGGTTGTAATATGGGGTGTAAATTCTGTGAAAGTGGACGTCTTAAAAAGGTTAGAGATTTACAAACTTATGAAATGGTAGAACAAATTTTATTAATTGAAGAAGATATTAAACAAAGAATTTCCTCAGTAGTTATTATGGGAATAGGTGAACCTTTTGATAATTATGATAATGTCATGAACTTTATTAAAATAATTAATCATGATAAAGGGATTGCCATTGGGGCTAGACACATAACTGTTTCCACTTGTGGAATTATTCCCAAAATTAAACAATTAATGAATGAACCATTACAAATAAATTTAGCTATTTCTTTGCATGCTCCGGATAATGAATTAAGAAGTAAACTTATGAAAATTAATAAAGTTTATAATATTGAACAGTTGATTGCGACTTTAAAAGAATATATCCAAAAAACTAATAGACGAGTAACGATAGAATATGTTACACTTAAAGGTGTAAATGATAGTCATTCTCACGCTTTAAAATTAGCAAAACTTTTAAAAGGAATGAATGCTTATGTTAATTTAATTCCTTATAATGAAACTAATAATATTGGTTTTAAAAAAAGTGATAAGCAAACAATTTTAGAATTTTATGATATACTTAAGAAGCATAATATAAATGTCACCATAAGACGGGAATTTGGTTCCAAAATAGATGCCGCTTGTGGGCAATTAAGAAGCAAAGAGGTGGATGCATGAAAACATTTTATTTAACAGATGCCGGAAGAGTGCGAGATCATAATGAAGATAGTGTAACAATTTTAAAAAATATTAGTAATGAATATTTATTAATTGTTGCTGATGGAATGGGAGGACATCGTGCGGGAGAAGTAGCATCTTCTTTAGCCGTTACGCATTTAGGTAAACGTTTTACTGAAATTTCTTCGGTCGGTTCGAAGTTAGATGCAGTTAATTGGCTTAATGATAATATTAATGAAATTAATAAAGGAATTATTGATTATACGAAAAAATATCCCGAAACCACAGGGATGGGAACAACTTTAGTTGTCGCTTTACTGACGCAAGATTATTTAATTTTTGGTAATATTGGCGATTCACGTGGATATGTGTTAAAAAATAATAAACTGCATAAAGTCACTAAAGAACATACATTGGTTAATTTACTAGTAAGTACAGGAGAATTATCCGAAGAAGAAGCTGTTAATCATCCGAAGAAAAATGTTTTAATGAAAGCTTTAGGAGCTACGGAATCATGTGAATTAGATATTTTTGATGTAGATAAAGATATTGATGGCATTATGCTATGTAGTGATGGTTTAACAAATATGTTAACTAAAGAGCAAATCGAAAGAGTTTTAACTGATGATGAATTAGATATGGAAAGTAAAGTTAAAAAGTTAATTAGAAAGAGTAATGCTAGGGGTGGCACTGATAATATAACAATAGCTTTTTTAGAAAAAGAAAGTGAGGATACTAGTTTATGATAATGAAAGGCCAAAAGATTAATGATCGATATCAAATTATAAAAACTATTGGTGAGGGCGGCATGGCTAATGTTTATTTAGCTTATGATACGATTTTAGATCGCAATGTTGCTGTTAAAGTTTTAAGAGGCGATTTAGCTACCGATGAAAAGTTTGTGCGTCGTTTTCAAAGAGAAGCTTTATCAGCTAGTAGCTTATCTCATCCAAATATAGTTGAAGTTTATGATGTTGGTGAAGATAATGGACAATATTTTATTGTCATGGAATATATTGAAGGAAAACATTTAAAACAATTACTTAAAAAAAGAGGAAATCTAACAATAACAGAAGTTATTGACATTATGTTGCAAATTACCGATGGTATTGCGGTGGCTCATGATTCTTACATCATTCATCGCGACATCAAACCGCAAAATATTATGATTTTAGAAAATGGTTTAGTCAAAATTACTGATTTTGGCATTGCCATGGCGATGAATGCTGCTCAGTTGACGCAAACTAATTCCGTTATGGGTTCCGTTCATTATTTACCACCAGAGCAAGCAAGTGGTACGGGAGCAACTTTACAAAGTGATATTTATTCCATGGGTATTTTAATGTATGAACTTTTATGTGGTCATTTGCCTTATCGCGGGGATAATGCAGTCGAAATTGCTTTAAAACATTTAAAAGAACCACTTCCATCTATTCGAGAATATCTTCCGACCTTACCTCAAAGTGTGGAAAACGTTATCTTAAAAGCGACGGCTAAAAATCCTAAAAATCGTTATGCCGACGCGCGAGAGATGCACGAAGATTTAAAAACTGTTATGGATGACTCGCGTATTAATGAAGCACCTTATGTTTATCCTTATCCGGAGGATGATATGACTAGTGAAGAATTATCTAGTGAAATCAAAAACCCACCAAAAGAAGAGGAAGAAGAAGTAATCGCTAAGCAAATAACTAAAGATGATTTAAAAAAGCAAAATAAATTATTAATTATATTGGGTTCAATTTTTGCCGGTTTAATTGTTATTACGACGACCATTGTTGTCTTTTTGCCGATGATAACGGGTGGCAAGGAAGTCACGGTTCCCGATGTGGCTGGGATGTCGGTTAAAAAAGCCATTAAAGAATTGCAAAATAAAGGCTTTAAAATCGCCGATGATCAAAAAGAAGTTTCCTCTGATGAAATTGATGAGGGTAAAGTAGTTAAAACTAATCCGGCCGGGGGCTCTAAAAAAGTTAAGGGAAAAGAAGTAACTTTATATGTTTCTACTGGTAGTAGTCAAATTACAGTCGAAGATTATACTGGTCAAAATTATATTGAAGTAAAAGCTAAATTAGAAGTTCAAAATATTTATGTTGCGATTGAAAAAAAAGATGTTGAAAATAGTGAGAATATTAGTGACACGCAAATTATTGGCCAATCGGTAGAACCTGGTAAGAAAATTTCTCAAAAAGAAACAATTACTTTATATATACCAAATATTACAACCAAATTTCCAGACTTTTCTAGAGGCTATACAGTTGAAAGTGTTCAAAAATGGTGTGATACTTATGGCATAACTTTAAATGTCGAATATGTAGAAACAACTGATTATGCTCCAGGTACAATCTATTATCAAAGTAAAACAGTTGGTTATACCGTTTCCTCTGGTACTAGTCTATCCATTAAGGTTGCAAAAACTAAAGAAGAAGAACAAGCCGAAACTCCAAGTGATGTTGCACCAGCCGGGGGAATAGATGGCCGAGAAACTCCAGAAATTGGTGAAGGATTAGAATAATGGAAGGAAAAATAATACGAATTATTAGTAATTTATATACGGTTAAAGTTAATAATCAAGAATATGAATGTCGGGCAAGGGGTAAATTTCGTAATGAAAAAATTACCCCTTTAGTTGGGGATAATTGTTTAATTGATGCCGATAATAATTATATTTTAGAGATAAAAAAAAGAACCAACTTCTTGACACGTCCTGCTGTTGCTAATGTTGATTATGCCGTTATTGTCACAAGTTTAAAAGAACCAGATTTATCTTTAAATTTACTTGATAAAATGATTAGCATCATTACGTTAAATAAAATAAAACCTATCATTTGTTTTACTAAATTAGATTTAGCTAATAAAAAAGAATTAAAAGAAGTTAAAAAATTAACTAAATATTATCAAAAATTAGGTTTAATCGTTTTAAATAATCAAAAAATTAATAAATTAAAAAAAATTCTGCAAAATCAAGTGACAGTTTTTACCGGCCAAACTGGGGCAGGTAAATCAAGTTTACTTAATAAAATGGATAAAAATCTAAATTTAAAAACTGGAGAAATTTCTCAAGCTTTAGGCCGGGGACGGCATACAACCAGACATGTGGAATTATTTTCCGTTGGTAAATGTTTTATTGTAGATACTCCTGGTTTTTCAGCTTTAGATTTTCAAGATTTTACGGATGAAGAAATTCGTAATTCTTTTAAAGAATTTGCGAATTTCCCTTGTGAATTTAAAGATTGCAAACATTTAAAAGAACAAAATTGTCAAGTTAAAAAAGCCGTAGATCAAAATTTAATCTTAAAATCTCGTTATGAAAATTATAAAAGTTTTTTAAGTAGAAAGGACTAATTAATGAAAGTATCAGTATCATTTTTAAAGTCTAAAACTTCCCGAAATAATACGATTAAACAAATTGACCAAACTAATTGTGATTTTTTACATGTTGATATTATGGATGGTCAATTTGTTTTGGAAAAAACTGATAATATATATGAAGATATAAAAAATACTTCTAAAAAATTAGAAATTCATTTAATGTGTGCTAATCCTTTAGAATATATTAATAAATATCAAGATTTAAAACCTGAATATATAACTATTCATTTTGAAATAGAAAAGAATATCGAAGAGTTAATAAATATTATTAAAAGTAAAAATATTAAAGTAGGTTTAGCTATTAACCCGGAAACTGATGTTGAAAAGTTAAAACCTTATTTAAGAAAAATAGATCAAGTTTTAGTATTAAGTGTGCACCCTGGTAAAGGGGGACAAAAATTTATTAAAGAATCAGTTTTAAAAGTGCAAAAATTAGCAAGCTTGCGGCAAGAAGTTAATGGTAACTTTTTAATTAGTATTGACGGAGGAATAAATAATAAAACTATTAAGTTACTTAAAAATACTGGTCTTGATATGTGTGTAGCTGGTTCTTATGTATGTATGTCTAAAAATTATCAAAAAAGAATAAATCAGTTAAAGAATCAAAAATCTAATATTAGAATTTTTAGCTTGATTATAGTAATTTTTATATTCTTAATAGCATTAGCATCTTTTTTTACATATAATTTTATCAAAAAGGAAAAAATAGATAATGAATATAATTCTATTTTAAATAATGCTAAGGAAGTCTATGATTTAATAACAAATAATGAAAGTTATTATCAAAAAGAAAATGGGATCTTTAAAAACATTAATATTATTTTAGATAAAAATAAAAAATGTGAAAGTGATGAAAAAAATATTTGCTTAGATAAAAATTATAGTTTATTTAGTAAACTTAATACTATATATGCCAATATAAATAATGACGGAAAAATATTATTGTTAATAAATTATGGTAATTTTGGTTGTTATAATAAAGATACGGAAATGGTTTGTAAAAATAAAATAAAGCAAAATGAAATTTATAATGAATATGAAAAATATCCCAAATATCAAACAGGTGATTATGTCCAATTAATGGATAATACTTATTGGTATGTAATAAATGATAGTTTTAAAGCTGATCCTTACATCACTTTATTAAAAGCCGAAACTATTGGCCAAAAAGCTTTTGATACAACAGGAATAGATGAATATAATCCTACTTTATCTACTAATATTGGTAATTACTTAGAAAATGAATATAAAAACTCTTTGAATTATAAAAATTTAAAATATGTTAGTTTACTAACATATGAAGATGCAAATAATTTAACTTCAATTCTTGGTGATAATTGGGCAAATGAAATATTAACAAAAATATGGTTAAAAGATTTTAAGAATAAAGAAGGTACTTTAAAAATTATTTTAAAATATGAAAATAATAATGGTAATAGACTTGTTAATATGCCTGATGTAAATGCTATGGATTTGTATGAAGTTAAACCAGTTATTACTATTTCTAAAGATAATATAAAGGAGATAAATATTAATGAAAAATAAAGATAATAAAAAACCTAAATTATTTGGTAATGTAACTCTTTTGATTATTAGTAGCATCCCTATAATTATATTTTTAGTAAGTGCGATTTATAATACCATTAGTGGTTGGTGCTTTATTGATTGTATGAGTAATGATGTTACGGGAATTAGTGCTTTTATTGGTTATATATTAATAATGGGTGCAGTATTTAGTCCAATTCTATTTTTTTGCGGAGTAGGAGTAGTAATTAGTATTAAAAATATTTTAAAATTAAAAAAAGCAAAAAAATAAGAAAAAAATCTAAAAAATCTTAAAATAATAAAACTTTAATTTTTACATTTTAATAGAATGTTCTAGAGTCTTTTGATAAAGAATTTCATATTCACGCGTCTCAATTGCTTCATTACTTATGGCATTAAGAGTTGCTAAAGCAAATACTGCATATATTGCTAAGAAAAATATTTCCCCGCTACTAGGAACATTATTGAAATTAATTTTACCAATATCATAAATACTGCCCAAAAATAATGCATGGACTAACAACCAACAAGATGTATGGGCATTATTTAAAGAAATATGATTTTTTAAAATTTCTAAATTTTCTTTTAGTCCCTCAATATCATTATTTTTAATTTGGACTTCAATCATAGTTTTCCAAGCCTTAATAGTATTATATTCGTTTATTCGTTTATCTTCCATATTTTTAAACATATTGAATTCCTCTTTCTAATAAATATTATCTTAAAATAAAATAAAAAATAAATCAACAAAAAAACTGCGCTTAAGCAGCTTTTTTTATTTCACTCAGTTATATGAATAAAAATTAATCATAAAAGATTAATTTTTACATTTTAATAGAACGTTCAAGAGTCTTTTGATAAAGAATTTCATATTCACGCGTCTCAATTGCTTCATTACTTATGGCATTAAGAGTTGCTAAAGCAAATACTGCATATATTGCTAAGAAAAATATTTCCCCGCTACTAGGAACATTATTGAAATTAATTTTACCAATATCATAAATACTGCCCAAAAATAATGCATGGACTAACAACCAACAAGATGTATGGGCATTATTTAAAGAAATATGATTTTTTAAAATTTCTAAATTTTCTTTTAGTCCCTCAATATCATTATTTTTAATTTGGACTTCAATCATAGTTTTCCAAGCCTTAATAGTATTATATTCGTTTATCTTCCATATTTTTAAACATATTGAATTCCTCTTTCTAATAAATATTATCTTAAAATAAAAAATAATTCAATAAAAAACTGCAATTAAGCAGCTTTTTTCATTTCTCTTGCTGATATTCTAACACTTTTACCATTTATTTTTGTTTTTTGTAAATTTGGTTTTTGTTGCATTTTTGTTGCATTTAAAGCATGAGATCTTTTATTGCCAGTTAAAGGTTTTTTGGCAGTTGCTTTTTTTGCCATAGTTATACCTCCTTTTTTGTTAATTAATTACTTTAAGACTTTATCATAAATATTAAAATAAGTCAATTTATGATACAATATTTTATGTGATATTTTATGAATTTAAGAAAAAATAAATGGTTAAAAAAAGATTATCAAGAATTAACTAGCTATTTACAAACATTAAAAGATGAAAAATTTTTAGAATTTACGCAAAAAATTGTTTCTTCACATTATATAATGATAGGTATTAAAATTCCATTATTAAGAAAAATGGCTAAAGAAATTGCCAAAGGTGACATTCAATCTTTTTTAACAATTTTAGAAAATAAATATTACGAAGAAATAATGTTAAAAGGTTTTGTAATTGCTTATATTACCGATTTAAGTTTATTAAAAGAAGAAATTCGGGAATTTATTTTTTTAATTGATAATTGGGCAATATGTGATTCTTTTGGTAATAGTTTAAAAATAATTAATCAAAATAAAAAAGAATTTTTTAAATTTATAAAACCTTTACTAAAAAGTAAAGAAGAATATATTGTCCGTTTTAGTATTGTCCTTTTAATATATTATTATGTTGAAGAAAAATATTTAAAAGAGATATTTAATATTTGTTTAAATAATAACAATAATAAATACTATGTTAATATGGCTTTAGCTTGGTTATTATGTGAATGTTTTATTAAATATCCTGATGAAACTAAAGAATTTTTAAAAAATAATAAAATTAATGATTTTGTTTTAAAAAAAACAATAAGTAAAATTAATGATTCGTATCAAGTTAAAAAAGAAAATAAATTAAAATTGGCAGATTTTGTTTAAATATGGCGGAGTTTGTTTGCTATATTTAGTTTAGTTTGGTAAAATGGTATTGACGATATAGAGGTGGTAAAATGGATAATAAGAAAATCAAAACAATTTTACAAGAAGTATATACATCTTTAGAAAAAGGAAATTATGATCCAGTTAGTCAAATAGTAGGTTATTTAAATAGCGGCGATCCGGGTTATGTTTCGAGTTATCAAGGAGCAAGAGAAAAAATTATTTCTTTAAATCGTTACGCTATTATTGAAATTATGTTAAAGGAATTTTTACAAAAATAGTGCGTTATCTAGGTTTAGATTTAGGAACTAAAACAGTCGGTGTTGCTTTAAGCGACAAAACTAATACTATTGCTTCAATCTTAAAAGTTATTCGCTATACGGAAGATAAATATAACCAAATGTTAGAAGAAATAAAGAAGATTGTAAAAGAGTATCAAATAATAAAAATTGTTTTAGGACTTCCTAAAAATATGGATAATTCTTTAGGCTTTGCCGCCGAAAGAAGTTTAAAGTTTAAAGAAGAATTTGCTAAAATTAGTAATGTACCTATTGTTCTATTTGACGAACGTTTAACAACCATTCAAGCTGAAAATATCTTAATTACTGCTGATGTTAGTCGAAATAAAAGAAAAAAAGTTATTGATGGAATTGCTGCTGTCATAATATTAGAATCTTATATGAAGAAAGAGAAGGGAATTTAAAATGAAAGAAGAAAGTAAACCAAATAATGTTTTAACTTTAGTTAATGAAAAAGGAGAAGAAGTAACTTGTGATGTTTTATTCACTTTTGATAATGATAAAAATAAACAAAGTTATATCGTTTATACTGATAATACTACTGATGAAGATGGTAGTACAAAAGTTTATGCCAGTATCTATGACCCAAGTGGAAAAGATAATACTTTAAAACCAATTGAAAGTGAAGAAGAATGGGCTTTAATTGAAAATATTTTATCTTCAATTCAAGAAAAAGTAGATGCTGAAGAAAGTGAAAATAACTAATGAAGAAAATAATTATTGCCATAGTATGTTGTATTTTAGCTATAATTATTTTTCTTGTTAGTCTTTACTTTTATTTTTTAACCCCAGTTAATAAAAATGATCATAAAAATATTTCTTTTGTAGTGAAACAAGGACAAAGTGAAAAAATAATTATTAATAATTTAAAAAAAGAAAATTTAATTAAAAATAAAGAAAGTGCATATATTTTTAACCTTTTAAATCCTGATTATACTTTTAAAGTAGGAACATTTACATTACAAAAGAGCATGAGTTTAAAAGAAATATTTAATACTTTAGATAGTGGTAAAACTAAAGAACAAGAAGGAATAAATATTACTTTTAAAGAGGGAAAAAGATATATTGATTATGTTAAATTAGCTTGTGAAACTTTTTCTTTAAAAGAAGAAGATTTTGCTAATTTAATGCAAGATGAAGATTATTTACAATCTTTGATTGATAAATATTGGTTTTTAACAGAAGATATTTTAAATAAGGATTTATATTATCCCTTAGAAGGTTATTTATTTCCTGATACATATAATTTCTTAAAAGATGTTAAAGCCCAGGATATTATTGAAGATATGTTAGATAATATGGAATTAAAATTAAAAGATTATCAAAAAGAAATACAAAAAAGTGATTTTAAGATATCTGAAATTATGACTTTAGCTTCGATTGTGGAGTTAGAGGGCAAAGATGGTAGTGATCGCCAAGGTATCGCAGGCGTGTTTTTAAATCGGATTAATTTAGGAATGAGTTTAGGTAGTGATGTTACTACTTATTATGGGGCTAACAAGACTTTTAAAGATGATTTAAGTGTGGAAGAAATAAGTGAATGCAATGCTTATAATACGCGTAGTACTTGTTTAAAAGGTTTACCAGCTGGACCAGTATCAATGCCGGGAATTGAGGCTATAAAGGCTGCAATTGAACCAGAAGATAACGATTATCTCTTCTTTGTTTCTGATAAAAGTGGTAAAATATATTTTAGCAAAACCAATGCGGAACATGAAAAACAAGTAGCAACATTAAAACAAAATGATAACTGGTATGTTTATGAATAAATATACTATTAATAGAAAGAGTGAGTTTTATGAAACAATTTATCGAAGAAATGGAAGAGTATGCAAGAAGTAAAAATGTGCCAATTATTGAAAAAGAATCTATAACTTTTATCATGAAATATATTAAACTTAATAATGTTAAAAACATTTTAGAAATAGGTTCAGCTATCGGTTATTCGGCTATTTTAATGGCTAGTGTAGCTGAAGATGTCAAAGTAACAACAATTGAAAAAGATGAAAGTCGTTATATGGAATGTTTAAAAAATGTTAAAAAGTGTGGAATGGATAAAAAAATTAATGTCGTTTATCAAGATGCTTTAGAAGTAAATTTAATGGATCAAATTGAATATGATTTAATCTTTATTGATGCTGCTAAAGGTCAATATACTAAATATTTTGAAAAGTTTAAATATTTCTTAGCTCCTAAAGGTATAATAATTACTGATAATTTAAAATTTCATGGATATGTTGGTAGTAAAAAACCAATTGAAAGTAAGAATTTACGGGGAATTGTTAATAAAATTGAAAAATATATTATGTTTTTAAAAGAAAATGAAGAATTTGATACGAAATTTTATGATGTAGGCGATGGCCTTTCAGTTAGTGTAAAAAAAGAAACTCGCTAGATTAGCGAGTTTTTCCATTGATTTTTTCTTCATAACGACGTCCTACTGATAAAATTAATTCATCTAAATGGTCAATATCACGATTAAAAAATTGTTTGTAAAAGTCAATATGAAAATGTACAAAAAGTGGAAAATAGTTTAATATATTTACAAGCATAGCTAACATTTACTTTACATATAAAATTATGATAAGATTAATTTAATTAGGAGGCAAAACAATGGATGTTAAAGAGATAATTAAGATTTGTGAAGGAAAATTATTGGGTGGAAATGAAAATGTTTTTTGTCAAACATTTACAAAAGATACTAGAGAGTTAAAAGAAAAAGATACTTATATTGGGATTAAAGGTTTAAATTTTGATGGTAATTCTTTTTATGAAGAAGCTTTTAATAAAGGAGCAAATTGTGTTATCCTAGAGCAAGAATATGTTAAAAATCATAACATTAAAATAAGTGATAAACCTATTATCGTGGTCGAAAATGCTTTATTAGCTTTAAAAAAAATGGCAGAGTATAAACGAAATAATTCTTCAGCTAAATTTGTCGGAATTACTGGTAGTGTTGGAAAAACCTCTACTAAAGATATGATTTATAGTGTTTTAAAAGAAGAATTTAAAGCTTTAAAAACGGAAGGTAATTTAAATAATAATATTGGTTTACCTCTAACTTTATTAAGATTAACAGATGAACAAGCCGCCGTTATTGAAATGGGAATGAACCATTTAGGTGAAATTGATTATTTAACGAAAATAGCTCGTCCTAATATTAGTGTTATTACTAATATTGGGACGGCTCATATTGGCGAAGTTGGTTCTAGAGAAAATATTTTAAAAGCTAAATTAGAAATTTTAAACGGCATGGATCAAGAGGGTATTTTAGTTATAAATAATGATAATGATTTATTACATCAATACTATGAAAATAGTGATAAAGCTAAAATAGTAACTATTGGTATTGACCAAAAAAGTGATTTTATGGCTACGGATTTAAACTTAGAAAAAGAATATTCTACTTTTAAAATTAATTATCAAAATGAAAGTTATGATGTTTATTGTCCGACACCCGGTCGAGTTTTTGTCTATAATAGTTTAATTGCATTTGCTGTTGGAAGTTTATTAAACATTCCTAAAACTAAAATAATAGCGGGGATTAAAAATTTTGAATTAACGAAAAATCGCTTAGATTATTTAAAAATAGATGATAATATAACATTAATAAATGATGCTTATAATGCCTCAGTTGATTCCATGAAATCTTCTTTAGAAGTTTTAAGTAAGTATCCAAATCGCAAAATTGCGGTCTTGGGAGATATGTTAGAATTAGGAAATTATACCCAAAAGTTACATGAAGAAGTAGGGAAATATGTTGTTTCTAATCAGATAGATATCTTAATAACTGTGGGTAAAAATGCCGAGTATATTGCCAAGAAAGCTACTCATTTAGGGATGCCTCAAGAAAAAATTTATTCTTGCTTGACAAATGAAGAAGCTACTTCTAAAATAAAAGAAATTTTAAAAGCAAATGATGTTGTTTTATTTAAAGCTTCTAATGGAATGAAATTAAATGAAATTATTAAAAATTTAACCAAAAGTATTGAATAGAGAACAAATGTATGCTAAGATTGTTTTAAAGGTGATTAGATGAAAGATAAAATTTTAGTCAATATTAAAAGTGTAGAAGAAATAAATCAATATCAAAAAGCTAATCTTAATAATTTTTTAATTCCTTTAGCTAATTTTTGTGTGGGTTATGATACATTAACTTTAAAAGAGATTTTAACTTTAAAAACACCTTTTTATCTTTTAATAAATCGGCTTTTAACTAAAGATGATTTAGACCAATTAAGTGATATTTTAAACCAAATTAAACCTTTTATTAAGGGGATATTTTTAGAAGATTTAGGAGTTTTAGAAGTTATTGATAAATTAAATTTACCAGTGGAAAAAATATATTTTGCTAATCATTTTGGGACAAATTATGCTTCGATTAATGCCTTTTTAAAAAGAGGTTTTGATAGTATGGTGGTATCTAATGAAATAACCAAAGAGGAAATAAAAGAAATTTTAGCTAAAGTAGATAAAGAAGTAATATTACAAGTATATGGTTATAATCAAATAATGTATTCACGTCGTACTTTAATTACTAATTATAATCAAGAATATGATTTTAATTTAGCTTTAGATAATACAATTGAAGAAAATATAACTAAGAAAAAATTAAAAATTAAAGAAAATCCTTATGGCACAGTTATTTTTGATGAAAATATTTATAATAATCTTGAATTGTTAGAATTTAAAGAAAATGTTAAGTTTTATTATATTAATACAACTGATTTAAAAGTTGAAGATGTTTTAAAAGCCATAGAAAATAAAACAGATGCTAAAAGTAGTCGTTTTTTAAATAAAAAAACGATATATAAAATAGGTGATATCGATGAATAAAGTAGAGTTACTTGCTCCTGCTGGGGATTTAGAAAGATTAAAATTTGCTTTTTTGTATGGAGCTGATGCGGTCTATATTGGGGGAAAGGAATATAGTTTAAGAGCTAATGCCAAAAATTTTACCTTAGAAGAAATCCAAGAAGGCGTTGAATATGCTCATAAACTTCACAAAAAAGTCTATGTTACCGTCAATATTGTTTTTCATAATGAAGATTTAAAAGGCTTAAAAGAATATTTAAAAAAGTTAGCTAAGATAAAAGTTGATGCTATAATTGTTAGTGATTTAGTGGTTATTGATATAATTCAAAAAGAAAAAATAAATTTAGAAGTTCATTTATCCACTCAAGCTAGTACGTTAAATGCTAGTAGTGCTAAATTTTATTTAAAACAAAATGTTAAAAGACTAGTTTTAGCTCGGGAAGCCTCACGTGAAGATATCATTGATATTAAAGAAAAAACACAAGCTGATTTAGAAGTGTTTATTCATGGAGCCATGTGCACAAGTTTTTCGGGAAAATGTGTATTATCGAATTGTTTTACCAATCGCGATGCTAATCGTGGGGGTTGTGCCCAGATTTGTCGGTGGATATTTGCTATTGAAAAGGGAACAAAACCTTTTTCCATTATGCCTAAGGATTTAAATATGGTTAAATATATCGAAGATATGATAAATATTGGCGTGAATTCTTTTAAAATTGAGGGAAGAATGCGTTCGATTTATTATGTTTCTACTATTCTTTATGTTTATCGGCAAATAATTGATAAAATCATGAATAATACTTTAACTGCTGCATATGTTAGATATTATCAAGATATTTTAAATCGCTGTGCTAATCGGGAATCCACTCCGCAATTTTATGATAAATTGCCAACTAATAAAGAGCAATATTTCTTAGATCGCGAAGAAAAATCTAATCAAGATTTTATTGGTTTAGTTTTAGATTATGATGCTAAAACTAAACTCGCTACTATTGAACAAAGAAATTATTTTAAAGTAGGCGATGAGCTGGAATTATTTGGCCCAAATAAAGAACCAATTCCGATTAAAGTACATAAAATATTTGATGAAAATATGGAAGAAATTGAAGTCGCTCGTCACCCACAAATGCTGGTAAAATTGGAAGTTGACGGCGATGTGTGTCAAAATGACATTGTCCGGTTGAAAGTATTTGACATTTCTTCCTATTTGTAGTAAACTTATGCAAGAAATTTCGAGGTGAATGAAAATGACTCAAAAACAAGAAATCCTTTTAACTGCAGAAGGATATTTAGAGTTAGAAACGGAGTTAAATGATTTAAAAATAAATAAAAGACCGGAGGTTATTAAGGCTTTAAAAGAAGCAAGAGCTTTAGGCGATTTATCGGAAAATGCCGATTATGATGCGGCCCGGGATGAGCAAGCAAAATTAGAAGGTCGCATTAAAGAACTTGAATTTAAATTGGAAAATGCCAAGATAATTTCAGGTAATGACAAAAATATTGTTAATGTAGGTTCAACAGTGACCATTAGCTATATAGATGATGGGGAAAAAGAAGAATATAAAATTGTTGGTTCTTTAGAAGCTGATCCATTTAACAATAAAATATCTAATGAATCACCAATCGGAGCTGCTGTTATTGGGAAAAAAGTAAATGAATTGGTAACAGTGGAAACACCAAATGGTTCATTTGATATTAAAATTGAAGCAATTGCTTAAAAACATGGGGTAATTGAGAAAATGGATGATATTAAAAATCTAAAGATTGCTTTAGAAAATCATATATTAAAATCTAAAAGAGTAGTTTTAGTTCCCCATTTAGGTATTGATTTTGATGCTATTGGAGCGACCTTAGGTCTTAGCTTATTAGCTAAAAAACATAAAAAAGATACAACTATTATCGTTAATGACGATGAACTAAAAATGGATCCGGGTGTAAAAACAATTATTGATGCAAATCGGGAAACATATAAAATCGTAAATTATGAGCAATTTATTAGAACTAAAAATCCTGATGATTACTTTATCTTAGCTGATGTTAATAAAAGTAATTTGATTGCTTTAAAAGAAAAATTAGAAAAGGAAAAAGTTTTAATTATTGATCATCATAATGAAGATGCTAACACTTTAATGGCGGAGTATAAATATGTTAATCCGCGTGTTTCCTCCGCTTGTGAAGTTGTCACTAAATTATTATGTATGAATCGGATTAAAATAACGCCCGAAATGGCAAATTATTTATTAGCAGGGATTTATTTAGATACCAAAAGAATGACAAGTAATAATGCTTCATCGGAAACATTTAGAATTGTTAGTAAATTAATAGAAAAAGGGGCAAATACTAATTACGTAAATGATTTATTTATGGAAGATTTTAATAGTGATCGAAAGGTGCATAAATTAGTCTCTTTAGCCAATCTAGTTAATATAAGTTTTGCTTTAGCTAGTGCTAATGAAGATGTTATTTATACCAAAGAAGAATTAGCCAAAGTAGCCGATTATTTATTAAAATTTAAAATAGATGCTTCCTTTGCCATTGGGCATATTGATGAAAATATTATTTCTGTTAGTGCTCGAGCTAAAGGTAATATTGATGTTGGGAACATCATGAGTGAATTTGGTGGGGGCGGAAATGAATATTCGGCCGCAGCGAAAGTCGAAAATACTTCTATTGCTGAGGTAAGTAATAAATTATATCGGATATTGAAACCACAATATTATAAAGATAATGTAACAAATTAGAAAAAATTTTGGAGGAATTATGGAAAAAAATGTACATGAAATTGAAAAAGTATTTAAAGGGGAAAAATGGACAAAGCTTTTAGATGAAGTCTTTAATAAAAAGAAAAAGGATATTAAAATGGATGGCTTTCGTAAAGGCGCAGTTCCTAAAGATATCTATCTAAAAAAAGTAGGAGTTGAAGTATTATTTCCTGATGCCGTAGATTTAGCTATTAATGAAGGATTAGGTGAAATATTAAAAGAAGGTAAAGTAATTCCGGTTATTGAACCTAGAATTGATATTACGGATATTAATCCTAATGAATTAAAAATTAAATTTACTATTATTACTAAACCCGAAATTAAATTAGGAGAATATAAAAATTTAGGGGTAAAAAAAGAAGAAGCTAAAGTTAGTAAAGAAGAACTTGATAAAGAAGTAAAAAGATTACAATCTAAATATGCCGAGATTGTTGAAAAAGAAAAAGGGAAGGCGGAAAATGGCAATACGGCTGTAATTGATTTTACTGGTTATGTAGAAGGAAAAGAACTTGAGGATGGAAAAGGGGAGAATTATCCACTAGAATTAGGTTCTAATACATTTATTCCAGGCTTTGAAGAAGCTGTTGTCGGGATGGAAATTGGTGAAGAAAAAGAAATTAATTTAACATTCCCTGATAACTATACGGAAAATTTGCGAAATAAAGATGTTACTTTTAAAGTTAAATTACAAGGCTTAAAAGAAAGAGTGTTACCGGAAATAAATGAGGAATTCTTCCAAGATTTAGGCTATGATGATGTTAAAACTGTTGAAGATTTTTATCAAAAAATAGAAAATGATTTAAAGAAAGTTAAAGAAAAAGAATTAGATGATAAATATTTAAAAGATTGTTTAGATAAAGCTGTTAGTAACATGGAAGTAAATATTAATCAAGAAATTATTGATGATGAAATTCATCATATGATTCATAATATGGAAGAAAGATTACAAATGCAAGGTTTATCTTTAGAACAATACATGCAATTTACCGGGATGAAACATGAAGATTTACATAATCAATTTGCTGATGATGCTTTAAATCGAATTAAAAATACTTATCTATTAGAAAGTGTAGCTGATCAAGAAAAAATTGAAATTGATGATAAGCAAATTGATGAAGAAATTAAAAGATTAAGTGATGAATATCATATGAGTGAAGAAGATATTGTTAAAGAAATAGGAAATTGCGAAGTCATTAGATTCGATTTAAAAATGCGCAGAGCAATGGATATTATCAAAGGGTAGAAAAATCTATTCTTTTTTCTTGTTTAAAAATCTAGTTCATGGTAAGATACTAATATAAGGAGGATATGATGAGTACAGGATTAATAATTTTAATTGTCGTTATTGCTTTAGTTGTTATATTAGCTTTATATGTTATAGCTACTCATAATAAATTAGTAGAACTTAAAAATAGAGTTAAAGATCAATGGGCGCAAATTGATGTACAATTAAAAAGAAGATTTGATTTAATACCTAACTTAGTAGAAACTGTTAAAGGTTATACTAAACATGAAAGTGAAACTTTAGAAAATGTTGTTAAAGCTCGTAATACTTATTTATCAGCAACAACTAATGAAGAGGCCATTAAAGCTAATAATGATTTAACTGGTGCCATTTCTAAATTATTTGCTTTATCAGAAAGTTATCCTGATTTAAAAGCAAATACTAATTTTTTACAAATGCAAGCTGATTTAAAAGATGTTGAAGATAAAATTGCCTCAGCTCGACAATTTTATAATGATACAGTTTTACAATATAACAATAAAATTCAAATGTTTCCTTCCAATATTGTGGCAAGTATGTTTCATTACAAAGCTGAAGCTTTCTTTGAAGCTGCTGATACGGAAAGAGAAAACGTTCAAGTTAAGTTCTAAAAAGAAAATAATTTTCTTTTTTCTTTTAAAATAATTGACATACAAAAGTACGTATGATATTTTGGTATTAAAGAAGGTGAAGTAATGTATATTCCATTTGTTAAAACTGATCATAGTTTACTTAAAAGTTTAATTAAAATTGATAATTTAATTAATTTTTTAAAAAAGAATAATATTACTTCCTGTGGAGTTTGTGATGATAATTTATTTGGAGCAATAGAATTTTATCATAAATGTTTGGAAAATAATATTAAACCGATTATTGGTTTAACTTTATCAATCAATGACCATGAAATTTATTTAATTGCTCAAAATTATGAAGGTTATCAAAATTTATTACAAATAAATACTTTAATGCAACAAGAAGAGATTGCTTTAGTTCATCTTGATAAATATAGTCGAAATTTAATTTGTATTATCCCTTATGAAAATTATAATTTATATACCAATTTAAAAGAAATATATTCTTATACTTATCTTGGTTATACAACTGAATATGAAAAGAATAATGCTTTAGTTTTTACAAATCAAATAATATTTTTTAATGTTTTAAAAGCTTTAAATTTAGAAGATACTAGATATTTAAAATATCTTCAAATGATTGATAAAGGACAAACAATTAATAATTATGATAAAAAAGATTATGCTAAAAATTATTATTTAACGGAATATGATGAAGAAGATCAAGAAAGTATAATTAAAGTTAGTAATTTAATTGATTTAAAAATACCATATCATAATTTATATATTCCTAAATATAAAGAAGAAGATAGTGTAAAATATTTAGAAGAATTAACTCATAAAGGTCTATTAAAAAGATTAAATATGGTTCAAGATGAAAAATATTTAAAAAGATTAGAATATGAACTTAGTGTCATTAAAGAAATGGGTTTTGTTGATTATTTCTTAATAGTTTATGATTATATTTTATATGCTAAAAAAAATAATATTTTAGTGGGACCTGGTCGTGGTAGTGCGGCGGGTTCTTTAGTTGCTTATAGTTTAGGGATTACGGATATTGATCCTTTAAAATATAATTTATTATTTGAAAGATTTTTAAATAAAGAAAGAATAACGATGCCTGATATAGATGTTGATTTTGAAGATATAAAAAGAGGCGAAGTTATTGATTATTTAAAAAATAAATATGGAAATGAAAATGTGGCTAATATTATGACTTATTCTTCCTTAACTTCTAAACAAGTTTTAAGAGATGTTGGTAAAATATTAGAAATAGAGGAAAAACAATTAAATAATTTATTAAATTTAATTGAACCTAAAAAAGAATTAATGGCTAACTATAAAAGTAATAATCGTTTACAAATTCTTTTAAAAAATAATAAAAATTTACAAATTATGTTTAAAATAGCTTTAAAGTTAGAAGGGTTAAAAAGACAAATTTCGACTCATGCGGCAGGGGTAGTAATCTCCAGTGTTAAACTAGATAAAGTAATTCCGATTGTTAAAAGTGAAAATAATATTTCAACTGGTTGTACTATGGAATATTTAGAAGAATTAGGTTTAATTAAAATGGATATTTTATCAATACGTAATTTACGAACTATTCATGATATCTTAGATTTAATTGCTCAAAATACAAAGTATAAAATAAGTTTACCTAAAATTCCACTTAATGATGAGAAAACTTTAAAAATGTTTCAAACTGGAAATACGATTGGGGTTTTTCAATTTGAAAGTACAGGAATGAAAAATTTTTTACGGAAATTAAAACCAAATTCATTTAATGATTTAATTGCTGCTATTGCTTTATTTCGTCCGGGACCGATGGATAATATCGATGAATTTATTAAAAGAAAAGAAGGAAAAACTAAAATTGATTATATTGATGCCAGTTTAGAAGATATTTTAAAAGAAACTTATGGAATTATTGTTTATCAAGAACAAATAATGCAAATATTAGTTAAAATGGGTAATTATAGTTTTGCAGAAGCTGATATTATTAGAAGAGCTATGAGTAAGAAAAAAGCAGAGGTTATTGCAAGTCAAAAAGAAATATTTTTAAAAAAATCGGTGGCTAATGGTTATAGTCAAGAATGTGCTATTAAAGTTTATGATTTAATTTTAAAATTTGCGGGTTATGGTTTTAATAAATCTCATTCGGTTGCTTATGCTTTAGTCGGTTATCAAATGGCCTTTTTAAAAGCGCACTTTCCGACTATCTTTTATACTAACTTATTAAATATGAATGTTGCTAGTGAAGAAAAAACTAATGAATATTTACAAATATTAAAGAAAAATAATATTAAAATTATGGGTCCTCAGATAAATGAAAGTACTGATACTTATCAAGTAAAAGATAATAAATTATTAATGCCTTTTGGTGTTATAAAAAATTTAGGGACAAATGCAGCTTTAGAAATCCTAAGTGCTAGAAAAAAAGGAAAATTCACTGACTTTTTTGATTTTGTTCGCCGTACTCATGGGAAAAGTATTACTAAAAAAGTGATTGAATCACTAATCTATGCCGGAGCTTTTTTAGAGTTTTCCGAAACTAAACAAACTTTAATTAATAATTTAGAAAGTGCCATAACCTATGCCGAATTAACTAGTGAAATCGATTCTCCTTTAGTTTTAAAACCAGAGTTAGAAAAATTTAGTGAATATAACGAGGCTACTTTAATTGCTAAAGAAAAAGAAGTATTAGGTTTTTTTGTCACAAATCATCCAGCTAGTCGTTATCATGATTCAAAGCTGGTAAAATTAGAAAACATCAATCAATATTTTGATAAATATATTAAAAGTGTAGTTTTAGTTACCAAAGTTTATAGTACAAATACTAAAACTGGAGATAAAATGTCTTTTGTAACCGGTGAAGATGAAACAGCTACTTGTGAATTTATTATTTTTCCTAAGAAAAAATCTTTATTAACTAAATTTAAAAAAGATGATTTAGTTTTAATTACGGGGAAAGTTGAAAGACGTTTAAATAAGTTACAAATAATAGTGTCTAATCTTGAAAAAGTATAAAAAGAAAGAAGTAGTTGGGAATGAAAATAATTACTAATTTAAATTTTGCTAATGAAACTATAGGAAAAAAATTACGATTTAGATTTAAGTGATAATAAAATTAAGCATACTTATATAACCTTGCAAATGCCCTATATAAGAAAACAAAATTATTTTCATTCTATATGCTATCAATATAATAATATTAATGAATTAGAAAAGATTAAAGTTAAAACTATTGGTCTTGATATAATTGATTTTTATTTAAATGGAGAATGTTGGCTATATCCAAATTGGAATAATGAAAGTAAGAATATTTATTTAAGTAAAAAAATTATTAATGATCAAGAAATTACTATTTTAACCTTAGATTTTTGTCATGATTTTCAATATTATATAATTTTTAATAATTACTTATATTATATTTCTAATCAAACTAAATTAACTAAAGAACAATTATGTACTTTGGCTGTAAATTCTAATTTTAAGTATGATATAAAAAATAAGCAATTGTTAGCAACTGATAAAAACAGGGCAACATTTAAAATAATTTTAAATGTTTATCAGCAATATATTAAATTTATTAAAATGAATAATTATAGTCAAAAATTTTTACCAATAATTGAACAAGAAATAGATGAATATATTAATAGTTATAAAAAATTAATAAAATAAATTTCTTTCTTTTTCATGTGAAATTATTGCAAAAAAAATAAGAAATTTGTAAAATAAATAGGGAGCATTAATAAGGGAGGTAACGGGATGAATGAATTAGAAAGATTTTTTAAAAGTATAAATTTTATTGATGAAAATCAAGATTTTCAAACAGTAGAAATAAAAAAAGTTGTAATTAATAAAAAAACAGAAGAATTTACCGTTTATTTAAAAGCTGAAAAAGTTTTAAAAAAAGATATTATTGATTCATTATTTAAAGCTACTAAAAATAAAATAAATGGGCAAAAAAAAGTAAAAATAAAAATTACTTATGAAAATATAACTGATGATGAAATATTAGATTATTTTAAAATTTTATTTAATGCTTTAATTAAAAAAAGACCTTCCTTAATCGCTTTAGCGGAAACTAAAATTACTTGTTTAAATAAAAATATTAAAATTGAAGTTGGAAATAAAATAGAAGAAGAACAAATTTTAGAAGAAATAAGTGCTTTACAAAAAGAATTAAGTAAATATGGTTTTAATGATGTAAGTATTGAAACTGACTTAAACGAACAAATAGCTATAGATGTAAAAAAGAGTATTGAACAAACGGCTAGCGCCAGTTTAACTAAAACAATAGAAGAAAATAAAACAAATATTATAATGGGTAAACATATTGATGGGGAAGTTTTAGCTATTGATAATATTATGAATGATGTGCGTAATATTATAGTAGAAGCATATATATTTGGTATTGATACAATGGAAAGAGATAATATTAATATTATTACTTTAAAAATAAGTGATAAAACTAATAGTATCTTAGCGAAAATATTTAAAAAAGATAAAGAAGAATATCATGATATTTTAAAAGAACTAAAAGTTGGTTCTTGGTATCGAATTCATGGTAATGCCGAGTATGATAATTTTGCCAAAGATATGGTTATTGCTATACGTAATTTAGAAAAAATTACGAGTAAAGAGCAAAAATTGGTAGATAATGCTGAGGTTAAAAGAGTCGAGTTACATACTCATACATTTATGAGTACTATGGATAGTGTAGTTAATCAAAAAGATTTAGTTAAATATGCTATATCTTTAGGACATAAAGCGGTGGCTGTAACAGATCATAACTGTTTACAAGCTTATCCCGAAATTTATCATGCTGTTTGTGATTATAACAAAGGCAAAGAAGAAAAAGATCATTTTAAAGTTTTATATGGGGCTGAATTAAGTGTCGTTAATGATGATGTCGATGTTATTTTTAATCCTCAAAATTATAATTTAATGGATCAAACTTACGTGGTATTTGATACAGAAACAACGGGTTTTCATCCTGGTAAAGATCAAATGATTGAAATAGGAGCTGTAAAAATATGTAATGGGGAAATTACGGATCGTTTTGATGAATTAATTGATCCTGGTTATCCAATTCCCAAAAGAATTGTCGAGTTAACCCAAATTACTGATGAATTAGTTAAGGGAAAAGATAATGAAGAAAATGTCACTAAACGTTTCTTAGAGTGGACAGGGGACTTACCTATGGTTGCTCATAATGCTAAATTTGATATATCCTTTATGCAAGAAGCCATGCAAAAATATAATTTAGGTAAATTTACCAATACCGTAGTAGATACCATGAGTCTAGCTCGAATTTTAAATCCTGAATGGTCTAATCACAAATTACAAACTTTAGTCCGAAGATATAAAATTGAATGGAATGAAGATGAACACCACAGGGCGGATTATGATAGTGAGGGAACAGCTAAAGCTTTTTATAAAATGGCTAAAATTTTATACGATCGTAATCTAGAGACAACCATGGATTTATATAATTCAATTGATAAAGATGAACTAGTTAAATTTTCGGTTCCTTTTCATATTAGTATTATTGCTCAAAATAAAGTAGGATTAAAAAATTTATTTAAAATAATATCCATGGCTAATACTAAATATTTATTTAAAAATGATCAACCTAAAATACCTCGTCATGAAATATTAGAACATAAAGAGGGATTACTTTTGGGAAGTGGTTGTGTTAATGGCGAAATCTTTAATGCGGCTTTAAATAAAGAAGATGATGAATTATCTAATATGATGCAGTTTTATGATTATATTGAAGTTCAACCCCTTTCCCACATGACACAATTATTAGAAAGTGATTCAAGTGGTTTTAAAACAAGATTAGATTTAGAAACTCATTTAAAAAAAATTATTAGAATTGCCAAAGAAGCGGGGAAATTAGTTTGTGCCACCGGGGATGTTCATAATTTAACAGATGAAGATAAAATATATCGAGATATAATATGTTCGCAAAGAATGAATGGACGTTTACATCCTTTAAATCGTCCAGGTATTCATATTCCTAACATGTCTTTTAAAACCACGGAACAAATGTTAGAAGAATTTAATTTTTTAGATGAAGATGAAGCTTATGAAATTGTCGTTACTAATACTAATAAAGTAGCTGATTTAGTCGAAGAAGTGGAAGTTATAATTGAAACAGGAGGAGTTCCTTTTTCACCTCGCATTGAGAATTCTAAAGAAACAGTGGAAAATATGGTTTATAATCGCGCCAAAGAGTTATATGGTGATCCTTTACCTGATTTAATTGCCGAACGCATTACCCAAGAGTTAAAAGGTATTATTGGTGGGGGATTTGACGTTATCTATTTAATTGCCCAAAAATTAGTAAAGAAAAGTAATGATGATGGTTATTTAGTTGGCTCCAGAGGTTCCGTTGGTTCTTCCTTTGTTGCGACGATGATGGGGATTACCGAAGTTAATCCTTTACCAGCTCATTACTTATGTCCTAAATGTCAAAATAGTATTTTTGAAATCGAAGGAGAATCTTTAGGGGCGACTTATTCTAGTGGTTATGACTTACCAGATATGAATTGTCCGAAATGTGGTGAAAAAATGCATAAAGAGGGTCAAGATATGCCTTTTGCTACTTTCTTAGGTTTTAATGCCGATAAAGTTCCTGATATCGATCTTAACTTCTCGGGTGAATATCAGTGGTTAGCTCATGAATACACTAAAGAATTATTTGGAATTGATAATGTTTATCGAGCTGGAACTATTGGTACTGTGGCAGAGAAAACCGCTTTTGGTTTTGTTAAACATTATTGTGAAGATAACAATATAATAATGCGTAATATTGAAGTAGAGCGTTTAGCTAAAGGTTGTACAGGAGCCAAAAGGACAACTGGTCAACATCCCGGCGGAATTGTAGTTATCCCTGGTTATATGGATGTTTATGATTTTACGCCTTTCCAATATCCAGCTGAGGATAATACTTCTTTATGGCGGACGACGCACTTTGATTATCATGCTATTGATCAAGATGTTTTAAAACTTGATATTCTTGGTCACGATGATCCGACCATGTTAAGAATGTTACAAGATTTATCAGGTTTAGATGTGACGAAAATTGATTTAGGTGATAAAGATACGATGCGTATTTTTACGGGTCCGGAAGTTTTAGGAGTTACGAAAGACCAAATTGCTTGTGAAACTGGAACTTTAGGAGTTCCGGAATTTGGTACTAAATTTGTTATTGGTATGCTTACTGATACCAAACCCAAAACATTTGCCGAGTTAATAAAAATCTCTGGTCTATCTCACGGAACTGATGTTTGGTTAGGAAATGCTCAAGATTTAATACGGAATCGAATTTGTGAATTTAAAGATGTTATTGGTTGTCGAGATGATATCATGGTGTACTTAATGTATCATGGCGTAGAACCAATTAAAGCTTTTAAAATAATGGAATTTGTTCGAAAAGGTAAAGCTTCTAAAGATCCTAAAGGTTGGGCAGAATTTGTCCAAATTATGCAACAAGCCGATATTCCGGAATGGTTTATTGAATCATGTCATAAAATTAAATACATGTTCCCTAAAGCCCATGCGGCGGCTTATGTTATGAGTGCATTTCGCATTGCTTGGTTTAAAGTTCATCAGCCTATTTATTATTATGCTTCCTTTTTTAGCATTCGCTGTGATGATTTTGATATTGATTCGATGATTAAAGGATATGATGCCGTGCGGGCGAAGATTATGGAACTACAAGCTAAAGGTTATGAAGCAACTAATAAAGATAAAGCGGTGTTAGAAACTTTACAAGTTTGTTTAGAAATGCTTGCTCGCGGTTTTAGTTTTAAAAATATTGACATAGAAAAAAGTGAAGCGAATAAATTTGTAATAGATGAAGACGGTAAATCCTTAATTCTACCTTTTAAAACGATTGACGGTTTAGGAAGCACTGCGGCTAATATGATTATTGAACAACGTAAAGATAAACCATATTATAGTATTGAAGATTTACAAAATCGCGGGAAAGTTAATAATACAACTTTAACTAAATTACGTTTACTTGGAGTTTTAAATGGTTTACCAGAAACTTCGCAATTAAGTTTATTTTAAGGGTGAGATTATGAAAAAACCAATTATAGGTATTATCTGCCAACCTTTTGGTTGGCAAGATAATTCCGTTTTTACTAATCGTTATTATATTCTTGATAACTATTCCCAAGTTATTATGAAAAATGGGGGTATTCCAATTGGTATTATTATGAATGATTTAGAGTTAATTGAAGATAGTTTAAAATTATGCGATGGTTTTTTAATAACCGGGGGAATTGCAATTAAAGATTATCATTTAAAAGTTATTGATTATGCTTTAAAAAATAATAAACCTTTATTAGGTATATGTATGGGTATGCAAGCTTTAGCTTTATATTCTTTAGCTGAAAATAAGGAAGAAAAAGGATTAATGTTAATTCCGCAAAAACATATTCATAATGATGAGATAACTCAAGAAACTAAACAAAAAACTATTCATAAAGTTAATATTATCAAGAAAAATAGTCATCTTTATCAAATTTTTAAAAAAGATCAATTAGAAGTTAATAGTTTTCATAATTATCAAGTAAAAAAAGTAGGAAAGAATTTTGAAATTGTCGGAAAATCTACGGATGGTATTATCGAAATAATTGAACATATTGATAAAAATAAATTTATTGTCGGTGTTCAGTGGCATCCCGAATTATTAGATAGTATGCAACCTTTAATCAAAACTTTTATTGAAAAGAGTAGGATAAATGAAAATTAATGTCGATAGAATTAATTTAAGTAATAATAAAATTAAAATTGGCGTTATTAGTGATATTCATCATATAAAAAAGTGTCATGATGATTTTTATCAACCAATTTTAAAACAAATGCAAAAATTAAAGGTTCAATACATTTTAATCCCGGGAGATATAGTAGACGACCCGCAAATTGTTTATACAAAAGAAATAAATTATTTGATTAATTTTTGTAAATCTTTAGCTTTAATAGCTCCAGTTCTTATTTCTAAAGGTAATCATGAAATAAAAAATGAAAAATATCCAATTAATCATTTATATAATATTTTAAATAATATTCCTAATATTTATGTTTTAGATAATAAAAGTATTGAACTAAATAACATTCAATTTATTGGCTTTTCGCCTTCTAATCAATCTTACTTACGAAAATATAAAGATAAATGGCAACCAAATTTTATAACGGAATTTAATAATTGTCATTTTAAAATCAATCATAACAAAATAACTATTTTGTTATGTCATAGTCCGGAAGTTATTACTAATGAAAATGTTTACCCAAACTTAAATGATTTTAATAATATTAATTATATTGTTTGTGGCCATATGCACAATGGTTTAGCTTTTAAAAAAATTGAAAAATATTTAAAAAACAGAGGTTTATGTGGACCCAATTATGTAATTTTTCCTAAATATTGTCGGGGTATATTTACTTTGGGAAATTCTAAACTAGTTGTATGTAATTCCGTCCGAACTTTAACAAAAGATATGCTAATCTTTAGATTACTAGATAAAATGTATGCTACGAATATTTCTGTTTTAGAAATTTGACAAATAAGCTAATTTTTTATATAATAAGTCCCAGTTTAAAAAAAGGGGGCTTTTTATTATGGCTAATAAAAAATTAATAAGTGCTATTATTGCGGGGATTATTACTTTATCCTCAAGCATTAAAGCTGCGGATAAAGAAAATTCATTAAATTATCAATTTGATGATGAAATTTTAAGGCAAACTTTACAAACTAAAAAAGAAGAAGAGTTAAAATTATATCAAGAAAAAATTGCATCCCAAATTGCTATTTTAGAATATTATCATAAGTTAGAAAATTCTGAATTTCCAACTTATGATTTAACGCAAGAAGAATTAATTAGTATAGCTAGATTATGTGAACAGGAACAATATACTTTAGAAGGAGTTGCGGCCGAGGCATCTTTAATGGCCAATCGCTATGAACTTTATGGTAGTAATTATCAAAGTTTATATTCTTATGTACGTAATAGTGGCTGGTTTGCTAATGCTAGTTATTTTATGGATAATGGTCAAGTACGCGATGAGGCTATTTCAATTGTGAGAAAAGTTCTAATTGAGGGAAAAAGAACTATTCCAAGATATGTCGATAATCATGATTCTATAAGTGATGTAGCATCAATCAGTACGGGTGATGCTAGTGATAAAAATGACTATATAACTATGAAAACTAAGATTAATAATGTTTATGGCAGTAGTTACACTTTTACTTCTTTTAATGGAAGTAATGATCCTTTTGGTTACACAAGTGCCCAAAATCGTGAAACTCTTGGGGAAGATCATTATGAATTTACCAAAATTTTAAAATAATTTATTTATTTTATCAATTTTATGTTAAAATAGAAACACTTTAACAAAGGAGGAAAATTAAATGATAATAAATATTGCTCAAGATTATACTAGTAATATAGGAGAAGGAAGATATACTGGTTTTGACTTCTTAGAAAGAATTCTACTTCCTAATTTAACTTTTGCTTTAGCTAATAATGAAAAATTAATTATTAATTTAGATAATCTTCAAAATTATTCAATAAATTTTTTTCAAGAATCTTTTGGTAATTTAACTTCTTATTTTACTAAAGAAGAAATATTTGCGACGCTTGAATTTGTTTTACATGATGATATTTTAGTTGTAAATATTATTAAAGAACTTATTACTAATAAAAAAGAAAGAATTTTAACTAGAAATTAATTCTTTCTTTTAATTTTTGTAAACAAAAATTATTTATTTTATTATTGTTAAATGGTTCAGTATTATTTTTCATAATAGCTAATTTATAATTATTAGAATCAATAAATACAGTATAAATAATATTATTTATAATATAAAAACAATTATTATCTTCTTTTAACTGATAATTAATTTTAAAAATTGTGGTTTGATTATCTAAAACTCCCGATATATAAGACTTATTTGAAGTAGAAATAGTTATTCTAGCTTTAAATTTATAAACAGGAATATCCATTATAGTGTGATTTTCTTATTGATAAATTGAACCAATAATTTCTTTATTACTTACAATTAAATGATTATCCATAATATTAGCATTAATATTAAATTTAGTTAAAATATAATTATATAAATCTAACATAAATATTCCTCATTTCTTGAGGAATATTCTAACACAAATTTAAAATTATTAATAGAAAAAATTGTTTCTTGGCTATGTATCTAAAAACTATCTAAATCTTGAAGTGAAATTGATAATATGAGTCATGCTTAATTTTTAAGGATAATATTTATGTAAATTTATTTGTTTTTCGTCAAGCATTGCTCTCTAAAAGATTTGTAAAAAATATTTTAAAATTATTAAAAATTTTTATAAAATCATTGTATAAAGAACAAATGTTTGACATAATTGTTTTAGGAATGCCTAGTTAGTCTGGGTACTATTCTCCTTTTCTTTTTAAAGTGGAAGTTATGAAAAAAACAGAGAAATATCTTTGTACTATCATAATACTCCTTAATCTTAATATTGTGATTTTAATCTTACTTATAAAAATAGTACCAACTGGATAGGTCGGTACTAATCTAAGATTTGGAATAGTACCTAACTCAGCAAAATTAGGTATTCCTTTTTTATTTTATGCAAATTTCTTTGACATATTAATCATAACATAAAGACGACTTTTTTGACAAGTCGTCTTTTGCTATACTCGAAAGTTCGAGTTTTTATCAATCTGGCGTCCACAGTAGGATTCGAACCTACGACCGTACGCTTAGAAGGCGTATGCTCTATCCAGCTGAGCTATGTGGACGTTTTTGCATTTGCAAATTGATTATATCTTAATTTACTAAGATTTTCAATAACAATTTGCAATCTTTTTTAGGATTGTCTTAAAATTTAATTTTATACGTAAAAAAACTATCTTTTTAGATAGATTTATCACAAACTTTTAAACATTTACTTATTTCTTCATCATTAACTCTAAAAATAACTTCATCAATATCTAAAGTATCTTTTAAAGATAATGATATTGTATATTTAACTTCTTCTTGAATATTTTTCTTTTCTAAATCATTAAATAAATTTTCATTAAAACTTAAACTAATACTATTTTCTTTAATTTCATAATCTTCTAATTCAGCATTAGCTTTTAAATAACTCATTAAATTAGTTTGATAAATAGGATTACTTTTAAGTTCATTAATAATAATCTCCACTTTGTTTTGATTATCATTACTAATTTTAGTAACTGGAACATAATAATAACTATTAGCATATTTAGATATATAATAAATAGTTGTTTTGGAAGTATCTTTAAAAGTTTTTAAATCATAAACTTTATTTATGCCATAACTTCGATCTAAAACTTGTGGTAATTTTTTCTTAGAGTGGGGTAGTTCATTTAAAATTTCGCCTTCGACAAAAATCATTACTTGTTTAATATCATCAATGGTTGTTAAAGAATAAACTATTGATTCTAACATTTTTTCTTCATTTTCCTCACTAATATTTAAGATATCTTTGGAAAAATCAACTTTAATTAAATGATCTTTATAATCTATATTATTAATTTTAGTATTTTTAGGGATAATAGCTTTAAAACCATTAGGAATATATTCGCTTTTTTTACTATCAATAATTAATGTTTCAATTAATTCTGTTGCTTTTTTTACGGTATCGGTACTAGTTGTTATAATATCAGTCATTGCTACATAATTGTTTTCATCAATTAAAAAAATACTACTTTTATTATCTTCTTTAGCAATATAATTGGTTTTTGTTGGATAATTTTCTTGATTTTTAGAAGGAAATAAATATAAAATACCGACTATTAATAAAGCACAAGTAGCAATGGCAATTTTTCTTAACGACGCTTTTTTAAGCATAATTTATCACCTAATAAATTATATTTAAAAAAGCAAAAATTATTCCATAAGAAAAAAGTCGTTAAGACTTTTAAATTGATAATTCACCTAATTTTATCAGTTCCACAACTGCTTGAGCTCTTCCTTTGACGCCAAGTTTTTGCATTGCATTAGAAATATGATTACGTACAGTTTTTTCGCTAATTCCTAAAAATTCCGCAATTTCTTTGGTTGATTTATTTAAAACTAAAAGTTCAAAAACTTCTTGTTCTCTAACCGTTAGAATATTTTTTTTCATGACTTAACCTCACTTTCATTTTATATCCGTATCCATTTTATTTTATGAACAATATTAAATTTAAGTGAGAGTTAAAGACCTAAATATATTTAACTTTGAAATTTTACGGTTATATACATTCGGGTTTCAAAATTATTTTGAACAGTTCTAATTATTTGATTAGCTAACTGTTCATTATGTTCTTTATTTGAAATTACGACTTGAACTTGATCTTGTTTTATTTTAACAAAACTTTTTAATTTATGATTTTCATAAATACTTTTTTCAATTTCTTCTTCTTTTCCTTTATTTTGATTTAATTCTTTTAATGATTCATAAGCATCATTTTTTTCTTCAACCGTAGCACTTTCATTTAATAATACTTCTTGTAAAGTATTCATTTCTTTTAAAGTTTCTTCATCGGCTTCAACTCTTAAAGCCGCCAGGACATCATTACTTTCTACTTCAACTGTTTCAGCCGTATCATTATTAGAATTTTTAATTGTTTGTAGAACTTCATCAGGCATAGTTAAATAATAAATACTTAAAACTAAGATTAAACTAAAAAGCGTCAAAAACCATAAATTTTGTTTGTTAATCAATGTTAACACCTCCATGTATTTCTAATAATTCATATGAAAAAAATAAAAATATATTCCATTTTTCAATTAAAAAACCCTCTTGCTAAATTTAGAAAATAATTTTATAATTAAGTTAGTAGATATTTATTATAAATGAATGTTTATTAAGAAGGAGGAAATATATGGGAATTTTTACATCACCCATTGTTTCTCTTTTGATTGGAATTTTAGCAGGTTCAGGACTTGTTGTGTTGATTGTTTTCATTCGAAACAATCAACTTGAAAATAAAGCTAATAAATTTTTAGAAAATGCCAAAAAAGAAGCTGATAAACATAAAAGAGATTCTTTACTAGAATTAAAAGAAGAATCTTTCCGTTTAAAACAAGAAACTGATAAAGAAGTTAAAGAAAAGAAACAAGAAATTGCACTTAATGAAGATAAATTAATGCAAAGAGAAGCAAGTTTAGATAAAAGAGAAGAAATGCTTCAAAATCGAGATTCTTTATTAGATCAAAAAGATAATAATTTATTAGCTAAACAAAAAGAATTACAAGAAAAAGAAGAAAAAATGGATGAACTATTAAAACAAGAAATAACAGAATTAGAAAAAATAGCAAAATATTCGAAAGAAAAAGCTCATGATGAAATCATGAAAAGAGTCGAAGAGACAATGGCTAAAGAAATTTCAAGTTATATTAAAGAAGAGGAAGCCAAAGCTAAATTAGAAGCTCATGAAATTGCTAAACAATTAATTGTGGGTAGTATGCAAAGATATGCTGGAGATGTTACTAATGAACAAACCGTTAGTACGATTGAGCTTCCTAATGATGAAATGAAAGGTCGTTTAATTGGACGAGAGGGTAGAAATATTCGTTCAATTGAAGCCGTAACGGGAGTAGATTTGATTATTGATGATACTCCTGAGGCCATAGTTATTTCTTCATTTGATCCATTAAGAAGAGAAATGGCTAAGATAACAATTGAAACATTAATTAAAGATGGTCGTATTCACCCCACAAGAATTGAAGAAGTTTACGAAAAAGTAACTAATGATATGAATACGAAAATTACCCAAATTGGTAATGAAGCTATTTATGAATTAGGTTTAACTAAAGTTGAACCAGAGTTAGTTAATTTAATTGGTAAATTACATTTTCGGACTAGCTATGGTCAAAATGCTTTACAACATTCCAAAGAAGTTGCGCATTTATGTGGTTTAATGGCTAGTGAATTAGGCGAAAAGGTGGCTTTAGCTAAACGTGCGGGTTTACTTCATGATATTGGTAAAGCCATTGATTTTGAAGTTGAAGGAAGTCATGTGGAATTAGGCGAAATGATAGCAAAAAAATATCATGAAGATAAAGTAGTTTTAAATGCGATTATGTCGCATCATGGAGATACCGAACCTAATTCAGTTATATCGGTTTTAGTTCAAGTAGCTGATACTTTATCTGCAGCTCGACCTGGGGCACGAAATGATTCGCTTGAAAATTACATCAAACGATTAGAACAACTAGAAGAAATTGGCTCTTCTATGGGAGGTGTTGAAAAAACTTATGCGATGCAAGCGGGACGTGAACTTCGGGTTATAGTACGTCCAGAAGAAATAAGTGACCAAGAAAGCCATAAGATTGCTCGGGATATTAAAGCTAAAATTGAAGAAGAAATGCAATATCCAGGAACTATTAAAATTAATGTTATAAGAGAAACAAGGGCAACAGAAGAAGCAAAATAATGCTTCTTTTTGTTTAGCAAAACTCATAATAAAAACGTTGAAACGGAATATATCATATATTTGCACAATGGATATCAATTAAAAATAAATTGTTGATAGGTTAACATTATTATATGAAAAAATTATGAGAGTAAAAGCTGAATTATTTTAGATTTTTGATAAAGATGAAGTTTACTCTATATAATTTTGATTATATTTTTTATTTGATATAGTTACAAAAGAAATTTCATTTCAAATTAATTAAGTGTAATTTACATAACAAATGACAAACAATTTGTAAATTGTACATTTTTAATTTACAAATCATTTTACTTTTGCTATGATATTTGTGCAGGTGGAGTATATGATTCAGTATTTAAATTTTTTAACCGAAATAATAGGTCAATTAAGTATTATAGATATGATTTTAATTATTGCTTTAATAACTTTTATCATCTTAATTATATCTGTTATCTATTTATATAAAATAAGCACTATAGAAATTGAAGAGGAAGAAGAAAGCGAAGTAAATGATATGATGGATTTAAAAGAAATAAGTAGACAAATTGAAGAAAATCAAAGAACACGTAATATTGAACTTACTCCTTATGAACAAGAACAGGAAGAAAAAGCTATTATCAGTTATGATGAACTTATTAAAAATAATAATTCCATGCGTATTAATTATGATGATGAAGATGATACTTCGGGTATCTTAGTAAAAAAAGTAGATTTAAAAAATATTGCTGATATTGATGAAACTAGTAATGATACCGAAGTGCATGCGATTAGTTATAAAGAAGAAGAAGCTTTTTTAGAGGCTTTAAAGAATTTAAAAAATATGTTATCATAGGAACCTATGGTGATGAAAAATGAAATTTAAAATTGTTACTTTAGGTTGTAAAGTAAATGCTTATGAAAGTGAAATAATCAAAGAAAAATTTTTAGAAAATAACTATATTTTAGATGAAAATAATCCCAATATCATTATTGTTAACACTTGTAGTGTTACCAATATGGCTGATAATAAATCTAAAAAATTAATTAGAAGAGAAAAAAAGAATCATCCACAAGCCATTTTAGTGGCTTGTGGATGTATGAGTCAAAATCATCAAAATGATTTAGACGATTTAGGTATAAATATTTTAATTGGTAATAAAGATAAAAGCAAAATTGTTTTTTTAGTAGAAAATTATTTAAATGAAAAACATAATATTAAAAATTTTTATGATATGCAAGAAATTGAATTTGAAAATATGCAAGTTAATAAATTTACTTCGCAAACTAGAGCTTTTTTGAAAATTCAAGATGGTTGCAATAATTATTGCTCCTATTGTGTTATTCCTTATTTAAGAGGAGTTGCGCGTTGTAAGAATTTTCAAAAAGCTTTAGCTGAAGCAAAAGCTTTAGTTAAAAGTGGTCATAAAGAAATTGTGTTGACAGGAATTCATACTGGTTCTTATTATGATAGCAATCATGATTTAACGGATTTAGTTATGGAATTAGCTAAAATAAATGGTTTAGAACGTATTCGTATTTCTTCAATTGAAATTGTAGAAATAACAGATAAATTTTTAGAAATGTTAAAAAATACTCCTAAAGTTTGTAATCATCTTCATATTCCTTTACAAAGTGGCAGTGATGAAGTATTAAAAACCATGAATCGCCGTTATAATACGCAAAAATTTGTTAAAATAGTTAAAAAAATTAGAGAAGTTCGACCTGATATTAGTTTAACAACTGATTTAATAGTCGGTTTTCCCGGTGAAACTGAACAAAACTTTCAAGAATCTTATGAATTATGTCAAAAGTTAGAATTTAGTAAAATACATGTATTTCCTTATTCCAAAAGAGATAAAACTAAGGCGGCTGAGATGTCTAAGCAAATAGATGAAACAATAAAAAAACAAAGAGCTCATCAAATGCTAGAATTATCTAATCAATTAGAAGAAAAATATTATCAAAAATTTATTAATCAAAAATTAACCGTTTTAATTGAAAAAGTATATGATGATTATTCTATTGGTCATACTTCTAATTATATTCCTGTTACAATAAATGAAAAATTAAAAGAAAATACTGAATATGAAGTAATTATTCAAAATATAAGTCAAAAAAATGTCAATGGAGTAAAAAGTAATTGCGTAATTTTAAATTAATGTACTATACTAGGTAGTAGGTGATATATATGCGTTATGATGATAGTGTGAAGCGATATAGTATAGATCGAAGAAGTCCGCAAAAAAATGAACATTTAGGAAATGTTACTTATACTAATAAATTTACGAATTCTAAAAAGAGAAAGAAAAAATTACAACGGCGGAGGGCATTAGTAGCTGGTGGTGTTGCTGCTTACTTTTTGGTAGGTGGCATTTATATGGGAACTAAAATTGTAGATAAAACAAAAGATTTAATTGTAGAGCAAATAACGGAAATGCAAGAAGCTAACGAAGCTTATAGAGAAGCACAAAAACCTGTAATTTTTACAAATTATACTAATGATGAAATTAGAGCGATGGATATTGATGCTAGAATTAATTTATATCAAGAGTATTTAGATTATATTAATGCTCATGCTGATATACCATATGCATATCAACGAAATGGAATACCAGATAATTTAAATTTTTGGCGTATTTATAGTGATGCTAATTATTCTTATATCGAATATAAAAAATATGGAGCTGCTTATGATGAAGAAGTTCAAAAAAAGACGATTTTAAGTATTTTAGATAGATATCAACAAGCCATGGATATTGTTACTGAAATGTATAATGGTAAATATAGTTTGAATAGCCCTGAAGTGAATGATGATGTTAATTTAATCCATAATGTTAAAGTTGAAAAATTAGATATGACTCCTTGAGTCTTTTTAATTTTCAAAAAATTTAAAGTATAAAATAAAACTATATTGTTACATAAATAAACAAAATTATAGTTGTAAAACATTTATCGTTTATGATAGTATAATCTTATGAGAGGTGACTAAAGTGGATAATAAAATTTATCAAAAAATTTATATTTGGTTATTTGTAGGCTTATTGATTACTTTTGGAACAGGATATTTTCTTTCCTTAAATGAAAATTTAGCTAGTCAAATACTTACTATTGGTATTTTACCTATAATAGTTATTGAATTAGTTGTTGCTTTGTTAATGGGAATTAGAATTAAAAAAATGCATCCTTTAACAGCTAAATTATTCTATTTAATTTATAGTGTAACAACAGGTATTACTTTTTCAATGTTATTTTTGTACTATAATTTATCTTCAATGATGTTTATCTTTTTAATTTCGGCTATAATTTTTATCGTATTAGCTATTTTTGGAGCTACGACCAAAAGAGATTTAAGTAAATTTGGCATGATACTCTTAACTTCATTGTTCGTCATAATAATAGTTTCATTATTAAATGCTCTTATTTTTAAAAGTCCAATAACTGATATAGTTATATCTGGTATTTGCGTATTAATCTTTTGTGGCTTTATTGCCTATGATATGCAAAAAATTAAAGTTATGCAATATATCGTGAGCGAAGAAAAAGCGGCGATTTTTGGCGCATTTCAATTATATTTAGATTTTATTAACTTATTCATTCATTTATTAGAATTATTTGGTAAATCAAAAGATAATTAATTTCTAAAAAATCTAGAAAAATGATTTGACTTTTTCTAGATTTTTTATTATGATTTAAAAGAGGATAGAAGGTGTATAAATGAAAAAGCAATTTGCTGAATTAAGTAGTTTTTTATTAATATTTATAGTGGGATCATTATTGTTGGTTGTTCCCACTTTAGGTTTTACAAATATTAATACTTTATTTTTTGCTATTATGATTTTTCATGGTTTGTTAAGTTATATTTTGTATATGATTATTAGAGAAAAAGATGATTATGAATACTTATTTACTTCTTTAGCTTCTGTTTTAGCGGCTTGTGGAGGTATAGTTTTTCAAAATTATAATTCACAAATGGTATTATCTCTATCATTAATTGGATGGATAGCCATAGTAGCTATTATTAAATTAATAAAAATGGATTATTATCATGATCGTAATAATATTTTATGGTTTATTCGCACTATATCCTTTGTATTATTTTTAATAGTTGGAACACTTACTTGTGTAAATTTATATTATAATATTGAAATTCAATCAGTTATGTTAGGTTTTTTCTTAATAATTGTGGCAATATTAGAAAGTTTAGATCCATTAGTTAAAATTATTCTTTCTCGTAGAGCTCGTAAAGTTTTAATTGCCAAAGAAGCAAAATTAGAACCAATAATGGTTCAAGAAAATGGAATTAAAGATATGAAAGAAGAAAAAACAGAAATCAAAAAGGTTTCAAAACCAGCAACTAAGAAAACAACACCATCAAAATCAAAACCAACTACTCGTAAATCTCATACTTCTAAAAGTACTAATACAAAAAAAGCAACAAAACCAAAAACCACAACATCTAAAACAACTAGCAAACCAACCACCAACAAAAAATAAGTTGTAAAATTTGCGTCAAAAAAAATAAAATAAATTGAATAAGTTTTAGAATATATAGTATATTACTATTGTAAGGACGTGATACTATGCTTTATCCCTCAATAGATAAATTACTAAATATTGTGGATTCAAAGTATAAACTAGTTCATGTTGCTTCTTTTCGAAGTAAACAAATGTTGAAAAATAAACATTTTCAAATGAAAGAAGAAGAATATAAGAATAAAAAGGAACTAGGAAGAGCTTTGGAAGAGGTAGAAAAAGGATTAATCATTGTGAAACAATGATTAATTTTTAAATTTTAGTTAATTTTAGTTAATTTTTACTAAAAAAGTTAACATTAATGTGAAAAATTTTTGAAAATGTCCCTTTTTAAAAAATGAATAATTATTAAAAATGTCCCTATAATAAGATGTAA
>CANQLL010000002.1 GCA_947624705.1 uncultured Bacilli bacterium
TTTAAAGAAGAGGATGATTGGGATATGGGTAAATATACTGATGAAGAATTAAAAGCTGCTGTTAATGAGTTAAAAAGATTAAGTGGTGATGTAGAAGTTATGGCTGCTTATGACAAAGAAATGGAAGAAAAGCTAGACCGGATTTTAATTAGACAAGCAGGAATGGAAGAAGGTACTAAACAAACTATATCTCAAGCGGCCTTAAACTTACATAAAAATGGGGTAAATAAAGATATAATTTGTAAATCTCTAAATATTACTTTAGAAGAATTAGATAAGATTTTAAAAGAAAGTTAGTTAGCTTTCTTTTTTTATATAGTCAACTTATTTATCCAAGTACTGGAAACCGAATAAGAAGTAATTCCTTTTCCTGTATTTGGATGTTTATTAGAATAAACTTGATCAGTTATAAATATTATTAATAAAATTGAAACTATTGATAATAAAAATTTATGATTTAATTTATTTAATAAGTTATCTAAAACTGGGGCAAGAAGATAAACTATAGCTAAACCACCTAAACCAAAAACAAGTAGACCTTCAGCACAAATACGCCCATTTAAATTCAAGAAATAGCCGCTATAATCCCACCATTTAAGTCCATGATTTATTTCTAAAAAATAAGAAGTGAAATATTCTACTAGACCACATAATACTAAAGTAGTTCCAAATTCTAAAGCTACATTTTTACGAAATCTATTTAAAAATATTAAAATCAAAATTCCTCCATAACCATAAATTGGTAACCATGGTCCATGTAAAGCTCCTCGATTAACAAAAACTCCATCTTTAATTAAATGTAAACTAACTTCCCAAATCCAACCAATAAATGAAAAGATAAAAAACATCATAATAATATTTACTATTGTATACGATTTTAAGTAATTAGTATGTTCTACTCTTTGGTCTTGCTCCTCTTTTAAAGGACTTAATCTAATTGGATAAGCCTCAGCGGCAATTATATTTTGATAATGATGTTTTTTATATTCTGCTACTTCTTGTTTATCATAAATTTCTTTTTCTTTTTTATTTAAAATACTTATACCAAAATTTTTAATTAAAAATCCTTTTATACCAGTTAAATTCATTTTATCTTTAATTATTTCATTATTAGATTTTATGATATCTTTATATTCTTTTTGTAAAAGATTAATTGAAGCTTTTTCATATAAGTATTTATCATTTAAAAGATTTATATTAGGTATTTTATTCTTTAAAGCTATATTTCTTAAATAAGTAAAATATTCACTAAATGTTGCTACTTTATAAGGATTAGTATAAAAAATATTAGTTAATCCGAAAGTTAAAATTCCTAAAATATGCCAACCAATAAAAGATAGTTCTAGTTTAAAACATTCCCATTTATGATTGTACATCATATCTCTAGATAATTTAATAGCTGTACTTGCTTTAATATCAGGATTTTCAGCAATTATATAAGGAACTAAATAATAAGAATATCTTTTTATAATTCCCCCTATAATAGTTAAATTCCATAAAAATTTATAGATATATAATATAAACATAGAAAAGGCCGCTTTAAACCATTTATTAACTTTACTTAAGAATAAGAAGCGACTTTTAGAAATTTTTTCATAAGTTCTTGATTCTAAAAATATTCTTCGACTAATAACAACATAAGTATTAGTAAGAAAGAACCAAAGAAGAAAAATTATAAATAAACTTAATATTACTAATAAAATTGCCAAAAATTGAATATTAGCTCCTAAAACTTGAATAGCTTGAATAATTGTTATTAAAAAGCTCCCTGTAGTAAAGGAATTAATAAAACCTGATAATACTCCATTACTTCTTCCTAGGATATTATTATGATTTTCTTTTTTTATTTTTTCTATTTTTTGTTCTTCTTGTTTTTTTATTTCTTCAATATTATCGTTTTTTAAAGCCGAAATAAGATTACTTTCTTTAATTTCTATATTATTTTGCATTTTAGTTAAAGAAATTGAACTAGAAAATTCACTTCCTAAAAAAGCAGCAAAAAGACAAACCACTACTAAAAGAAAATAATGTTTTTTTAAAGTATGTCGACCCTTATTTTTTAAATTACTACCCATAAACTTCACCTATTACACTTCATTTAAATCTTGTAAAATACTTAATATTTTCTCTTCATTCCATACTTCTATATTAAGTTTTAATGCTTTATCATATTTACTTCCGGGATCTTCACCAACAATAACAACATCCGTTTTAGAACTAACAGAAGAAGAAACACTACCATTATATTTTTCAATTATTCTTTTTAAATCATCCCTTTTAATAAAAGATAAAGTTCCGGTTAAAACAAATTTTTTATTACTAAAAAGTTCATGTTCAATTATTTTTTCGCCTAAACCTAAATAAGTGGTATTAATTCCGTGTTCTTTTAATTCTCTTATCGTAATTCGATTAGCTGGATTATCAAAATACTCGACGATATTATGAGCTAGTACTTCCCCAATATCACTAATTTCTTGTAGTTCTTCAACCGAAGCATTCATTAAGTTATCTAAATCATTATATTTTTTGGCGAGTATTGTAGCATTTTTTTGGCCAATACCAGGAATACCTAAAGCAAACAATAATCTTTCTAAAGAATTTTGTTTACTATTTTCAATCGAAATCAAAAGATTTTCCACACTTTTAGTGCCAAAGCCTTCTAATTCAATTAATTCTTGTTTTTTGTTTTTAAGTTCATAAATATCAGGATAATGTTGGACTAAATTTAAGTTATAAAAATCTTCCATAATGCGATCTCCTAAACCGTCGATATTCATGGCATTACGCGATACAAAATGAATTAAACTTTCCACACTACGAGCCGGACACGCTTTATTTGGACAAAAGTAATCTATTTCACTTGTCGATTTAATTAAAGGGGTATGACAAATTGGACATTCTTTAATCATTTCTAAAACTATTTCTTGCCCAGTTCGACGATTTAAAACCGGTCCAACTACTTCAGGAATAACATCGCCCGCTTTATGTAAATAAACATAATCATTAATTTTTAAATCTTTGTTTTTAATATATTCCATATTATGCAAAGTCGCTCTTTTGACGGTACTTCCCGCTACTTTAATTGGTTCCAACACGGCATTAGGAGTAATTTGTCCAGTTCGACCGACCGTAAAAATTATATCTTTTAATTTGGTTATAACTTCCTCAGCGGGAAATTTATAAGCTGTAGCCCACTTTGGATATTTAGCGGTTGAACCCAATTCTCTTTGCATAGCTAAATCATTAGCTTTAATTACTATTCCGTCTATTTCATAAGGTAAATCACTGCGATGTTCAGTCCAATAATCAATATATTCTAAAACTCCATTTACCCCATCTACTTTTTTTAAATTAGAATTTACTGGTAAACCTAAATCTTTAATATATTGCATTGTTTCATAATGAGTTTTAAAAGAGGAAGAAGGAATATGATATAAAAAGATATCTAAATCTCTTTCCATGGCAATTTTACTATCTAATTGTCTAATACTTCCCGCCGCGGCGTTACGCGGGTTTTGAAATAAAGGTAAACCCTCTTTTTCTCTTTTTAAATTACATTCATGGAAACTTTTTTTACTCATAATGATTTCCCCTCGAACTTCTAAATCAACGGGTTTATTAAGTTTTAAAGGTAAAGTTTTAATTGTTTTAGCATTATGAGTAATATCTTCCCCTATTGTACCGTCTCCTCGAGTTGCTGCTCTTACTAAAATTCCTTTTTCATAAGTTAAATTAACAGCTAAACCATCTAATTTTAATTCACAAACATATTCACAACTTGGAAATTCTTTTAATATTCTTTGATGAAAATCTCTTATTTCTTGTTCATTAAAAACATTAGATAAAGAAAACATAGGGGTTTTATGTCGAACTTTTTGAAATTCGGAAATTACTTTAGTTGCCACTTTTTGCGTGGGAGAATCCGGTAAGATTAAATCAGGATTTTCTTTTTCTAATTTAATTAATTCATTAAGTAAACTATCATATTCATTGTCAGACAAAAAAGGATTATCATTTAAATAATATTCCACATTTGCTTTATTTAAAATATCTACTAATTCTTGAATTCTTTCTTGCATGTTTTTCACCTTTACCTACAATTAAATAATATCATGAATTAACTTTTTGTACAAATTGAACTATTAATTAATCTTTTATAATTATGATTTAATTTCCAAAATAAATTATTAGGAATTTTATAATTTAAGATTTCTTGATTTTCTAAAGCATATTTGTATACTTCATCATTACTAGTTATTTCTACTAATTCATACGCTTTTTTATCCCCATATTCGTCTAAAATTTGGTCTACTATTTCAGCATGGGCATCTAACAAAACTATAGTTGGCGGAATTTTATCTTTAAATTCGATAAAACCTTGAGGTAGGTAATAATTATATACTTCTTTTAACATAGGACCAGTATTAGTTATATTAAATTCATCATCAAACATAGGAATGCCAAATTTTAAAATATGCTCCTTTTGCATTAAATACATTAGTTTTACTAATTTTGATGTACCTAAATTAATTTTTTTGTCTATGGCCCTATTAATAATAGCATTAGCTATATGAATTGCCCATTTTCTTTCTTCACTCATAAGAACCCTCCTATTAACTCAATTTATGTAAACTTTTATGATTTTTCATTAATTTTTTTATACCAAAATTTTTAGCAAAAGCAATTGTTAAAATTTTATCACTTACTTCAATAACTACGCCTTTACCATAAATAGTGTGCATTATTATATCACCATTTTTATAGTCTGCATCTTGCTCTTGATAAAATTCATTTTTATCAATTTTTTCTTTTACTTCTAACATTGGATTTTCTTCATCAATTAAATTTCTATCTATTTCTTTGATAAATCGACTCGGCATATTTAAATTATCTTTACCATATAACATTCTTCTTTTGGCATTAGAAATAAATAATCTTTGTTTAGCTCTAGTTATCCCTACATAACATAATCTTCTTTCTTCTTCTAAACCATCCTCTTCTAATAAAGAATTAGCATGAGGAAATATTCCCTCTTCCATTCCTACTAAAAAAACTACTTCAAATTCTAAACCTTTAGCACTATGAATGGTCATTAAAGTTACTTCATCATCACTTACTTTATGTTCAGATATATCAGCAATTAAACTAATTTCTTCTAAAAAATCTTCTAGATTTACACTACCCGTTCTTTCTTCAAAAGAAGCGGTAATACTTTTAAATTCCATTAAGTTTTCGAGTCTTAATTCAGCTTCTAAATTAGCACTATCTTCTAATTCTTTTTGCATTCCACTTTTTTCTAAGATTAAATCAATTAATTCTGTTAAAGATAAATTTTCACTTTCTTTAGTTAAATCTAAAATTAAGTTTTTAAAAGTTAATTCTTTTCCTTTCGTAATTGCTTCAAACATCGAAACATTTTGTTTGCTTGCTTCTTTTTCTAACTCTTCAATTGTTTTCGCCCCAATCCCCCTTTTTGGAACATTTATGACTCTTCTTAAACTTACTTCATCATCATGATTTAATATTAAGCGCAGATAAGAAATTAAATCTTTTATTTCTTTACGAGCATAGAAATAATAACTTCCTACCACTTTATAAGGAATATTAAAAGCTAAAAATTGTTCTTCAACAACTCGAGCTTGACCATTGGTTCGATATAAAATCCCAATATCTTTATATTTAAAACCTTCGGTTAATAAATCTTTTATTTTATCAATCACTTGTTTAACTTCATGTTTCTCATCATAAGCTCGAAAGTATTTAATATTTAAACCTTTTCCTAAATCACTATATAAATCAAAATCTTTGCGTTCTTTATTATTTTTAATGACTGAATTAGCAGCGTTCAAAATCGTTTCGGTACTTCGATAATTTTGATTTAAAGTTATTACTTTGGCTTGTGGATAGTCTTTTTCAAAGTTTAAAATGTTTTTATAGTTTGAACCACGAAATGCATAAATAGCTTGATTAGAATCACCAACGACAAAAATATTTTGATATTTTTTAGCTAGTAAACGACTTAACCGATATTGAACTTCGTTAGTATCTTGGTACTCATCGATTAATATATAACGATATCTTTGTTGATATATTTCTAAAACTTCCGGATGATTTATAAATAAATTTACGGGTAAATTTAATAAATCATCAAAATCAACTGAATTATTAATTCTTAATTTTTCTTGATAAGCATAATAAATATTTTTGGCTACTATTTCGGCTTCTGTATTAAAAAAAGTTTCAATTTCACTCGAAGTTAACATTTCATTTTTAATAAAACTTATGCGATTTTTGATGTATGAGGGAGCATAGTGTTTAGGATCATAACCTTTATCTTTTAATAATTTACGAATTAAACTCGTAACATCATCGCTATCAATTATTGTAAAATTTTTATTTAAATTTAGATATTCAACATTTTCCCGAATTATTCTTATTCCTAAGGAATGGAATGTTCCCACAAAAGCATGATGTTCTGGAACTAAAACATTTAAACGATCCCGCATTTCTTTAGCAGCTTTGTTGGTAAAAGTTATCGCTAAAATGTTATATGAGGGAATACCTTGTTCAATCAAATGAGCAATTCTAGTCGTTAATACTTTAGTCTTACCAGAACCAGCTCCAGCAATAACTAAACAAGGACCATCTAAATGTTCTACCGCCTCTAATTGGTTTTGATTTAAGTTATTAAGTTCCATTTTCTATCATCCTTTCCATTATGTAATTTCCTTGCTTATTATATCATCATTTTTTACTTAATAAGTACTAAATTTTTTTAATTATTAACTTCTTCAAGTTTTCCTTGCACTTTATTTTCTAACATTCTCTTTTCTTTTTCTAATTCTTTTAAACTTTTCTTAGGAGTTGGCATTTCCTCGGGCATCATCCCGCCAATATCAGCAATAGCTTTTCTCACTTTTCTCCCAACTTCATAATGAACAGCCTTAGCATTATTTTCACCTTGAACATTATCTTTAATTAATCTTTGTTTTGTCTGATTTATTCTAAATAAATTGGCAATTAATTCATCTTCATTCATATTATCTAGGATATCTTCTCGATAACGTAATTTTTTTCTTTTGAAAATATCATCAGCTGTTTCTCCATTATATAATCCTTTATAACCTTCATTATGAAATTCGGCCATATTTTTAACACCAGCCGATGATGCTACCTTTTGAAGAGTATAATTACCTTGTCTCGTTAATTTTCTTTGATAAAATCTTTTTTCATCATCTGATAAAGAATCATATTCTAACTCCGTAATTTCTTGCTTCCTTGTTTGAATGGCAAAATAAGTTTGCCCTAAAGCTATAACTTCTTTACTAGGATCAGCATTTTGGACTATAAGATAGCAAGCATATCTCGAAAGTTTATATTCAACAATTTTTCTTTTTGCCGTTTTTCCTAATTCTATCATTTTGTTGACTTCAACAAAATGATCTAATACGTTAAATTTACTATTTTCACAAGATATAATTGCCTTATCTATTACTACTTTAAAATTTCGCCATTCTTTATACTCTAATGCTTTTTGTAATTCACGTGCATACCAATATTCATTTCCATTTTTATCTAAATGTTTTATACTTTCAAAAGTACTATTAGTATTATTTAATTCTTTTTCTTTTAACTGATTTTTCATAAAACCATTCCTCCCTTTCCAAAAGTATAACACACAAACTTTTGTTTGAAAAGAATTATTCAACAATTTTGATAAACTTATGATATACTTTTATTAAAGAGGTGTTGTAATTGAGTAAAGTAAAATTTAAAAGGGAACCAAATCATCCCTTATGGAAAAGCTTTTATCATGCTTTTGCTGGCATTAAAGAATGTTTAGTAAACGAAAGAAATATGACCATTCATTTTTGTTTTATGATTGCTGTTATTATCTTTGGTTTTGTTTTAAACATTAGCCTGCGCGAATGGATTACTTGTATTATCTTGTTTGCTTTAGTTATGAGTTTAGAACTTGTAAATACAGCCATTGAAACGGTAGTTGATATTTGTAGTCCTAATATTAATCCTAAAGCAAAACTAGCCAAAGATATGGCCGCTGGAGCTGTTTTACTTGCCGCTATTGCATCGGCAATTATTGGTCTTGTTATTTTCATTCCGCGATTAATGATGGTGTTAGGTTAAATGAATACAATTGATTTAAAAAATGAAAAAATTATTTATCAAGGCAAAGCTTGTATAAATAAAGTAGATAAACAAATTGGTAAATGGCTGACTTTATTTATTAGTTTAGGTATATTAGGATTTTTCGCTTTACAAAACTATATTAAAATAAATTTATTTTTTTATATATTGATTATTTTCATTATCTTTATATTATTTATAAGTTTAATCTATGGTTTAATACATAATTTATTTTTAATCAAAAAATATAAAAATAATCAATATATTATAACTGATAAAAGATTAATCATAATAGCAGACAATATAAAAGAAGGACTTATTAAAGACATTAATTATGCGCAGATTTCTAATGAAAAAAATAATTATGGAAACTTAATCTTTTATCAAGCTGATGAAGAAAGTTTTATAAAAATGTTAAAAAGTAAAATTACTTTTAGTTTTATGGGTATAGAAAATCCTCGTAATATTTTAAAACAAATTTTACATTTAAATCCTTATATTAATGTGTTTGATGATAAAATTAAATGGAAATAGTTGATATCCAAACAAATGTATGATATCTTAGATTTAAGGTGAGGTCTATGATTTATCTTAAATCTTTTAAATTATTATCCGATCGAGAAGAGGGAATTATTTTAGATACCGATATGCGAAATATTTACAATAATTATTATCCTTTGCATATCTTTACACCCAAACAATTAAAAGATATTGAATTTGCTGATATAACTATTTTTTATGGTGATAATGGTAGTGGAAAATCAACTCTTTTAAATATTATTGCCGCCAAACTAAACGCGCAATGTAAAGAAAGAATTGATAAAGGTTCTTATTTTAATATTTACGTTGATATGTGTGAATATGATATGGCCAAAAAGCCAATAGATATTAAAAGAATTAGCAGTGATGATGTTTTTGATTATCTATTAAACTTACACGCTATTAATAATAATATAAATAGACAAAAAGAAAGTTTAAGTCAAGAATTTTTAATAAATCGGCAAATGAAAGTCCATGGAGCCTATGAAAGTATGGAAATGTTAAAAAATATTACGGATGCCAAAACTAAAAATATGTCATCATACATTCGGCAAAGATTAGTTAACAATAATATTATTGAACAATCAAATGGTGAATCAGCGTTAATGTTTTGGCAACAAGAAATTGAAGAAAATGCAATTTATATCTTAGATGAACCGGAAAATTCTTTATCAGCTGAAAATCAATTAAAATTAAAACAATTTATTGAAGAATCTGTTCGGTTTTATCATTGTCAATTTATTATTTCAACTCATAGTCCATTTTTGCTAAGTCTTAAAGATGCAAAAATTTATGATTTAGATTCTGTCCCCACTGATGTTAAAAAATGGACAAAATTGAATAATGTCCAAACTTATTATAATTTTTTTCAAAAATACCAAAAGGAATTTAGAGAGGAAGAAGATAAATGTTAGAAGAAAAAGTAGCAATTATTACCGGAGGAACTAGAGGGATAGGCTTTGCCACAGCTCAAAAGTTTAAAGAAAATAAAGCTAAAGTAATAATATTTGGTTCCAAAAAAGAAACGGTTGATAAAGCTAAAGCTAGCTTAGAAGTAGATGGTTATTATCCTAATTTAAATGATTATGAAGAAGTTGTCAAAACAATTAAAGAAATTAAAACGAAATATGGACATATAGATATTTTAGTCAATAATGCCGGAATGAGTGCCAATCAAAAGATTGAAGATACTAGTATTAGTGATTTTGATAAAATAATTGATTTAAATGTAAGAGCTATGTTTTATGTTACAAAAGCCGTTGTCGAAATTATGCAAGAACAAAAAGCTGGCGTTATTTTAAATACTAGCTCTATGGTAAGTATTTATGGGCAACCATCCGGAGTAGGATATCCTATGAGTAAAAGTGGCGTCAATGGATTTACTAAATCCTTAGCGCGGGAACTTGGTCCTTATAACATTCGGGTTAATGCGGTAGCTCCAGGCATAATTCAAACGGATATGGTTGCCAAACTTCCTAAAGAAATGATTGATCCTTTAATTAAAAGTATTCCTTTAAGAAGAATCGGCCAGCCCGAAGATATTGCCAACGCTTTTGTCTTTTTAGCTAGTGATATGGCAAGTTACATTACTGGGAGTGTTTTATCAGTTGATGGAGCAGCTCAAAATTAGGAGGAGATTATGGATAAAAATGTTTTAAAAAATATCAGTTATGGCTTATATGTTATAGGAGTTAAAACTGATAAATTAGGAGGATGTATTGTTAATACCGCTTTTCAAATTACATCTAATCCTTTAACTTTAGCTATTAGTGTTAATCATGATAACGCTACAAATCAAATGTTAAAAGAAACAAAAAAATTTAGTATTTCTATTTTAAAAGAAAATAGTAATCCCAAAATTATTGGCACTTTTGGTTATAAAAGTAGTAGAGATATAAATAAATTTGCCGAATTTGAGTATAAAGAAGAAGATAATATTCCTTATCTTTTAGATAGTTGTGGTAATTTAATTTGTGAAATCATCGATAGTATTGAAACAGAAACTCATACTGTTTTTATCGCTAATATTCAAAAAATGTTTAATTTTACCAAAGATAATCCTATGACATATAAATATTATCAAGAAGTTTTAAAAGGAAAATCTCCGAAAAACGCTTCAACTTATGTGGAAGAGGAAAAAAAATGTAAAACTATTTGGAAGTGTAACATTTGTGGATTTGAAGTAGAAATGGATGAATTACCTGAAGCTTATGTTTGTCCAATTTGTGGAGCACCAGTTAAAGTATTCAAAAAAGTAGGTGATTAATTGTGCGTGTTTTAATTCAACCATGTTCAGATACAAAAGCCCTAAATAACCTAGAACGAACAATTAAACATAATATTAATTTAGATGAAATAAAACCTTTTATATCTCCTGCCCAATACAAAATACTACTGCAAATATATCCTCACAAAAAATGTTTTATTTGGGGAACAATGCTTAAAAATATAAATAGTTGGAATAAGCTTCAAAGAGGTGATGTTGCCGTTTTTACAGGTAACAATAAAATCTTTTTAAAAGCTACGGTTACGTTTAAAATTCAAAATACTAAGTTAGCTAATTATTTATGGGGTAAAGATGCTAATCAAACATAGGAATGTTTATATTTTTTAGACGAAATTCAAAAAATGAATTTAACTTATGAAGAATTTAATTTAGCTTGTGCTGAAGATCAAAAAAAATATATATTTAGAGGATTTTTGTTAATTAAAGAATTAACAAGCTACAAGTTATTAACTAAATTTAATTTATTTAGTAATAGGTATTATGAAGATGTTAGTTTTAAAGAATTTAAAGATGATATTTTAGCTAAAAATAAAAAGCAATTAGTAGAAGAAAATGATTTAGAATATTTCGTTATGAAAAAAATTAGAAAAGAGCAAGGATTTTTAAGAAAACAATTATTTAATCATAACGATACTTATAAATGTGCTATTTGTGGGAAAGAATATCCTGTAGAATTTCTTTGGTGTTCTCATATTAAAAAAAGGGAAAAATGTACCCCCGAAGAAAAACTTGATTATAAAAATATTGTTGTTCCTATGTGTAAATTTGGTTGTGATGATTTATATGAAAAAGGCTATATTGGGGTTTATAATGGGAAAATAATTCAACTAAAAAAAATTAATAATTCTAATATTAATAATTATTTAAAAAATATAATTAATAAAAATTGTCTGTTTTATAATTCAACAAATAAAAAATATTTTGATGAACATTTAAAAATAAACACAGAACCATAATAATTAGGTTCTATGTTTTTATTTATTCCTCGACAAATAAAGTTTTAGTTTCTTTCATTTCTTCGGGAATAGAAATATCCATATATTTTAAAATAGTAGGAGCAACATTACTTAAATTACCACTTTGTTTTAATTTTACTTTTTTATCGGTAATTATAAAAGGAACTTCACTTAAAGTGTGCGTCGTAACTGGATTTTCATTTTCATCTAACATGATATCACAATTACCATGATCAGATAACAAAAATATGGTATAAAAATTGTCTTCGCATGCCTCAATAACTTTTCCTAAACACGCATCTAAAATTTGTAAACCTTTAATAGTAGCATTTAAATTACCAGTATGCCCTAACATATCAGGATTAGCATAATTAAGTAAGATAAAATCATAATCTTTTTCAATCGCATTTATGGTTTTTTTTGTTACTTCTATGGCGGACATTTCCGGCTTTAGATCGTAGGTTGCAACCTTTGGAGATGGTATTAAAAATTTATCACAACCGGCAATCGGTCCAGTATATTCCCCATCAAAAAATTTAGTAACATGATTAAATTTTTCCGTTTCCGCTATTCTAGCTTGTGTTAAACCTAATTTAGATAAATAAATTCCTAATGGATTAGTTGATAATTCCTCTTCAAAGAAAACTCTTTCAGGAATATTTTTATCCATTTCAAATAAAGTATATAATCTAATGTTACTAACATTAGTTGCAAATTTATCAAAATCTGCTAAAGTTAAACTTGATAGTATTTGCTTTGCTCGATCAGTACGATAGTTCATCCATAATAAAGCATCTCCATCCTTAATTAATCCATTCTTATCTAAAAGAATTGGTGGTAGAAATTCATCAGTGACATTTTTAGCATAGCAAGTATCAATAGCTTTAGGTAAATCTAGAGGTTTATTTCCTTTACCCTTAGTAACTAAATCATAATATATTTGAGTGCGATTATAATTTGTATCACGATCCATTGCGTAATATCGACCACAAATAGTAGCAATACTTCCTAAATTATTTTTATTAATTTCAGTTTGTAACATATTTATATATTTTAAAGATGAATTAACAGGTGTATCACGACCATCAGTTATAACATGAAAATAAACATTAGCAAGATTTTCATTTTTTAAATGTTCTAAAATTTTTATAAAATGGCTAATTTGAGCATGTACACCACCATCAGAAAGTAAACCCATTATATGTAAAGATTTCTTATTATCTTTAACATAGTCAATCATATCACTAAAATTTTCATTTTCTTTAAAAGCTTCTTTGTTTAATTCCTCAGTTGCTATTAATTGTTTTTGTCTTAAAATTTTTCCTGCTCCAATAATCGTATGACATACTTCACTATTTCCAAATTGACCCTCGGGTAAACCAACTGAATTTTCCGAAGCTTTTAATAACATATGCGGATAGTCATTAAACAATTTGTTGTAATTTGGCATTACTGCCTGTTTAATAGCATTTCCATGAATTTCTTCCCTATAACCAAAACCATCTAGTATAATAGTTAAGATTTTCTTCATTCTTATCAACTCTTTCTAAATTGATTATACAATAAGTAACTTTAAAAATCTATTTAAAATATAAATGTCAGAATTTGTTGATGGAATTTAGTTATAAAATTGAAGTTTTAGTCTAAATTAATATTAGGTGATAATATTGAACTTAATACCTTATGTTGTAGAAAGAAACTTTAATAGTGAAAGAAGTTATGATTTATACTCTCGCTTACTTAAAGATCGCATTGTTTTTCTAACAGGTGAAATTACTGATGAGGTGGCCAGTATTATTGTAAGTGAACTTTTGTATTTAGACTCTTTAAATAATGAAGAGATTTGTCTTTATATTAATTCTCCGGGAGGTAGTGTAACGGCCGGTTTTAGTATTTATGATACAATTAATTTTATTAAAAGTGATGTTAAAACAATTGTTATTGGAATGGCTGCCAGTATGGCTGCGTTCTTACTAGCTAGTGGTACGAAAGGCAAAAGATGTGCTTTAAAAAATGCCGAGATTATGATCCACCAACCTTTAGGAGGAGCAAAAGGACAAGCTACCGAAATTCAAATTGCGGCCGAGCGCATTATTAAACTTAAAAATAAATTAAATAATTTATTAGCTGATATTACGGGTAAAGAAGTAGAAATTATTAAAAATGATACCGAAAGAGATAATTTTATGGATGCTAATGAAGCCTTAGATTATGGCTTAATTGATTGCATTTTATAAAATTATCTTTTTTATTTATTTTGGTGTCTATTTACTAAATCTTTAATTTTAATAAAACAATGATTTATGCCTGATTTACCAATTTTTTTACCTGTTTCCATACTAATTATCTCCGCTAATTCATTGTATGATACATCAGGGTATTTTTCCCGATATAAAGCCACATCTTTACTTCTTTCATCAAGTAAATCCAGTAAATCATTTTCTTTTAAATATTTAATATTTTCTAGTTGTTTTAAACCAGTTTTAATAGTTTTTTCTTGATTAGCAATTTCACAATTATTTAAACGATTAACCATATTTTTATGGTCCCGATATATCCGAATATCTTCAAAATAAAATAAAGAATTAATAGCATTAAACATTTTAATAACATCACTAATTTCTTCCGCACTTTTTAAATAAATCATATAGCGATTATTTCTTTTTAAAATTTTCGAATCTAACTTTAAAGTTTTTAAAATCTTATTTATAAATATTGCATCTTTTTTAAAATGCACAACAAATTCTAAATGATAACCACTAGTTTTAGGATCACTTACACTACCACAAGCTAAAAATAAGCCTTTAATAAAAGCAATTTTATCTTCATCATTTTCTAAAAAATAATCTTGGGGTTCAATTTTTTTATTATTTTCATAAATACTTAAATCTTCTAAGATAAAATTAATATTTTCTTTTATTTCTAAAATGTATATTTGTTTAGCTCGAAATCTTTTTTGATTTCGAACTATAACTTTAATGTTAATTTGATATAAAACTTTAATAATTTTATAAATGCGGCGTGCAACGGAAGCATTTTCCATAATTAAAGTAATACTATCTTTATTTATTTTGGCATCATATCTAATAAAAGCGGAGAGTTCAGTACGAGCACTAATTAGATCTATTTCTAATTTAGATATTTCTTCTTTAACTTTAGTGGTAAAACTCATGATAACTCATCCATTAAATAAGAAAATATTAAATAAGCCGTTTTTAGACTATCATGTCTTAAAACATTATCTTCAACTTTATAAATTTTATCTTCAATTAATTTTACACCTAATTTTTCGACCGCTTTTTTATCTAAAACAACGGGATCTTTTTGTTCTTCTGAAGCATATTTTTTGACTAAATAAGCCGACATTTTGCTATTATTAGCAATAATAGCATCAAGACCATCTTTTCCTAAATATTTTTGAAAAACTTTAATATGGTCACTAACTTTATAATTATCAGTTTCGCCTGGTTGGGTAACTAAGTTGCAAACGTATAAAGTCTTAGCATGGGAAGCATTAATAGCATCTTGAATTTCTTTTAAAACAATATGAGGCATAACACTAGTATAGACACTACCACAAGAAAATATAATTAAATCGGCTTTAGCAATAGCTTTAAAAATTTCGGGATTAATAGTAAATTTTTTATCATAAAAAATTTCATCAATTTTCGTCTTTGCTTCGGTTATTTGACTTTCGCCAATAATATATTCACCTAAATCCGTTTTACCAATTAAATCCACTGGTTCTTCTGTTAAAGGTAAAACTGTTCCTTGAATATTAAATAATTTACATAAAATCGGAATTGCATGAGCAAAGTCGCCTTTAATATCTAGTAAAGCCGTTAATAAAAGATTTTTAATGGAATGTTCCGATAATTTAGAATTTTTTTTAAATCGATAATTTAATAGTTCAGTGTTATCAGCATCTGTATTAGCCATAGCTAATAAAACTTTAGAAATATCCCCAACCGCCGGAATATCAAATTCTTTTCTTAAAGCTCCTGTACTGCGTCCATTATCAGCCACACTAACAACAGCCGTAACATTGATAGGAAATAATTTTAATCCTTTTAATAATTGAGACAACCCACTTCCGCCCCCAAAAATAACAACATTTTTCACCATACCACCTACTTAAGTATATGATAACATATTTAGGAAAAAAATGTTATTTTTCTAATTTGGGTTTGTCGGAATTTGACGTACGCTTTTTGTTTATTTTTAAAATACTTACTTTTATAATAGTATTATAATTTTACTGCTAGAATTAATCATTATAAAACTTTTAAATATCAGCAATGATAATTTAAAATAAAAGACACCAGAGTTTAAGAAGTAATTCTTAGACTGGTATCTAACAACAAATTGTAGATGCCTTTATAGCACTTACATTTTTATTTTAGAAAATCTTTTCTTTTTTTACCATTTTATTTTTCTAAAGCCACATTTCCCATGGAAGAAGCAATAGTCATTAACTCATCAGTTGATAAATTACTACTAGTTAAATAATAATCTACGTTATCAGAAGTCCATGATAAAGAATTATCGGATAATGCTGCAACTGAGTCGGTTAATAATAATGGATCTCCATTAACAGGAATTATTTCAAATTCTTTACTTACCGTTGCGGGTTCTTCGACTAATATAAATGATTTGTCACCATTAAAAGTTAATATAGTTCGATCAGTTTGCTCATCATTTATTTTATCTTCACTTTTTAAATAAGTATTTGTTGGAACATATAAAGGATAAATAGCATCTTCTAAACTGCCTGTTTCTTTTGTTTCTTCTTGCGTTTTTTCTTCACTTTCATCAATTAAAGTACTTAATTCAAAATAATCATCTTTATATTTTGCTTTATAATCTAAAGTTTTAACTAAAACTTTAATTTTAACGTCTTTATTACTATCATAAACATTTACTTCTTTTAAATTCATATCTTTATCAAAGTACAAATTTTGGTTAACTAGAGATTTATTATGGGGATAATTAACTGTTGATGTTATAACATAATTACCATCTTTTTCTTGTAAAGTCGCTTTTTCATCGTTTAAAACATCATTTAATAAAGAAGATAAGATATAAGATTGACTACTATTATCAGGCCATTCACTTTCAAATTTAAAACTTTTATTTAAACTAGGAGTTACCACATAAACACTTTCACTATTTTTTAAAATTATTTGCTCATGATTATTATTTTGATTAATCATACTTACTTTATAATTATCATCTTTTTTATAATTTACCACTATATCATATTTAAAAGTATCTTCATTATTATAAATTTCCATTGTTCCTTTAAGTAAATAACCTTTAGATGATGTTACTTTATTTTTAAATTCATCTTTAGCTTTATTAATATCCATTTTTCCACAACCACAACACATGAATAATACAATTAAACTTAAAGCTATTATCTTTTTCATTAAACCACTTTCCTTTTCTAGTTAAAGTATATTTTTAAAAAATGATATTATTCATGTATATTAATGAAAAATAGTTCCATAATAAGAATAGAAATGAGGTAAGATAATGGAAACATTACAAAAAATAGCATTAGCATTAAATATTGTTGGTGGTTTAAATTGGGCTTTAGTCGGTTTGTTTGATTTTAACTTAGTTACAGCTTTATTTGGTGTAGATTCCGTATTAACAAATGTTATTTATGTAATCATAGGTATTTGTGCAGCGTTTAATATTGGAATATTATTTATGCATTTAAAAAACGAATAGACAACTAGAATTTAGTTGTCTATTTTAATTTTAAGATTTCGAAATTATAATTGTTATTTGTTTATTAGAAATATATTGAACTTTTGGATCATCACCTAATACAGTTACACTAACTTGATGTTCTCCCTCACCATAACCACTTAAATCGACATAGGCTGAAATAGTTGAAGTATCTAAAGCATCTAAGACTTCTTGTGTACCTTTAGCTATTACCGAAATTTTAGTATCAGCCTCCGATTTAGCATTCACCGTATATGATGATGATAGATTACGCATCTCTACCCCAATATTATCAATAGTTTTTTGCATTTCTTCTCCAAATTTTACAGTTATTGTGGCTGTTGTACTACTCATAGAGCGAACTCCATTTGGTTTATTTATAGTAACATTGTAAGTTTTTTCTTGACTTAAATCAGCAACATCAATTGTAACTGGTACATTAGTTAAATTTTCTAACATACTTTGATCTCCATAAACGGTGATTTTTTCCACACTACTTTTTATTTCTGATATAGCTTTACCAGATTTAGGAGCTCCTGTAGTTAAAACTTTAAGTGGTAATTCTTTAGAATGAGATTCTAGTTTTATTGTTGCCGTTAATTTTTCGGGAACAATTTCAACATTTTTAACAATTTTACCTTCTTTATCATAGGCTACTAAAGGAACATTATCTATAGTATAATCACCTTTCTCTTTAAATTGTTCATTACTTAAATCAATTAAAGCTCGAACAGTTGCCACTTTTTCTAAAGTATCTTCTGCTCCTTTAATAACTACTTCAGTCCGATCTAAAGCGACATTTTCAACACTTAATCTTTCATCCAATTTATCTTCATTTAATAAATCATACGAAATGGTTTTTAAAGTACTAATTTTTTCTTTTATAACAACTAGAACTGTCGATGGATCAAGTTTATAATTTAAAGAACCTATAGATTGATTATAAGTAAGGCGTACTCGATGTTCACCTACCCCATATTTAGTTAAATCAAGTTTTACTTCATGATCTCCTAGTTGTTTAGCTAAATATAAATCACTTTTACGTCCTATTAAAGTAACATCAACAGTATCAGGAATTCCTTCAACTACATAAGCTTCTTTATTATACTCGGCTATAACACTTTGATCAGATAATACCTCAGCTTCCGTTTGCACTAAAGTAATTACTTTAGAATCTACTAACAAAAAAATTCCTACTGCAAATATTAAAGATAAATAAATTAAAGTCCATGGTTTATTTAAGATTTTATCTAATTTATTATTACTACTTTTTAATCTTTTATTAATGCGATATACTACTCTACTAATTGGAGTAACTATTATTTTATCAATTCCGGCATAAATTAAATGGAAGAAAGCTCTTATAACTTTTAAGATACTACGCATTTTCTTCACCTGCACTTTCTTCTTCATCTTCATCGGCATCATAGAAAACTTCAGTTTTAGGCTTTAATTCATCAATTAAAGTCATTTTAAAATCATCTAAAGTTAAATTGTATTTCATTGCTCCATCAACAGCAATACTAATGCGTCCTGTTTCTTCCGAAACAATTAAAGCAATGGCATCAGTTTCCTCAGCTACCCCTAAGGCCGCTCTATGTCTTGTTCCTAATCTCTTTGATAAAGTAGGATCCATACTAGTTTTAAATACTGATCCTGCACAAGTGATGCGATCACCTTGAATTATTACGCCGCCATCATGTAAAGGGTTATTAGGAAAGAAAATAGTTCCTAATAAAGCACTTGATACATCAGCATAAATTTTAGTTGCTGGTTCAATGTATTCTTGTAAAGAAATATCTCTTTCAATAACAATTAAAGCTCCAATTCGATTTCTTTTTAAATATTCAATAGCATCCATTATTTCATAAACTACTTTTTCTCGTTCATCAACCGTTAAAATTTTATGACGACCAAGTAAATTAGTACGACCAATTGATTCTAAAACATTACGTATTTCTGGTTGAAAAATAATTATTAAAGCTAAAGGCCCCCATGATAAAACATATTCTAATAATAAACCAACTGTATATAAATCAAGTAAAGAACTTATTAATTTAATTACTAAAATTAAAATAACTCCTTTAACTATTAAAACCATTTTTATATTATTTTTAACATTCTTTAAAATAAAATAGAACATTAACCAAACAATTGATATATCAAGTATTTTTGTAATTATTGACCATAAAGTTGTTAATGTCATAAATTCACTCCTTTTTATTTACTATATATAAGTATATCAAATTATATTGCTTTTTTCTACCGGTAAATTTGTGAATAATTTAAAAGATAGAATTAATTTTCTATCTTTAACTAATTTTAATATAAAATTATAAATTATATAGATTAAGATTTCTTTTAGTTTCTTTATCTAATTCTTTTTTCTTAAGACTTTCTCTTTTATCATACAATTTTTTACCTTTAGCAATTCCTATTAAAAGCTTTGCTTTATTCTTTTTTAAATATAATTTTAAAGGTACTAAAGAATAACCATCTTGCATAATAGCTTCTTTAATCTTTAATATTTCTTTTTTATGTAAAAGTAATTTTCTTTCTCTTCTTTCTTCATGATTAAAGATATTACCTTCTTCATATTTAGCAATATACATATTAATTACATATACTTCATTATTTTTAATCCGGGCAAAAGAATCTTTTAAACTGACAGAACCTTGGCGAATGGCTTTAATTTCTGTGCCTTTTAAAACTATACCGGTTTCATATTCTTTGATTATTTCATAATCAAAATAAGCTTTTTTATTCTTGATTTCCATGTTGATCATCCTCTACTAATTCAAAATCAACTTGAGCAGTTGCTTTACTAGCCGCAACACATTTAACTTTTACCCTATCGCCTAAACGATAAGTTTTTTTTGTTGATTTACCAATTAAAGCCAATAATTCCGGAACATAATTATAGTAATCACCTTTTAAAGTTTTAATATGTACTAAGCCTTCTACTAAATTTGGTAATTCCACAAATAAACCAAAATTAGTGACCGAAGTAATAAACCCAGGATACTCCTCCCCAATATGATCTTCCATGTATTCTGCCATTTTCATATCATCAACTTCGCGTTCGGCATCAACCGCTGCTCTTTCCCGTTCACTTGAATGCTCGGCAATTTCTACTAGAGAATTTTCATAATTAGCAATAGTGGTCATACTCATATCTTTTTTAACTAAGTATGTTTTAAGTAAACGATGCACTGTTAAATCGGGAAAACGACGAATTGGCGAAGTAAAGTGCGTGTAACTTGGACTAGCTAAACCAAAGTGCCCAATATTTTCTTTACTATAAATAGCTTTTTTCATACTTCGTAAAAGTAATGTTGATAAAATGGGAAATTCTTTTTTATCTTTTAATTCAGCTAAAATATTTTGCATACCTTTGGGAGTCAAATCAATTTTTTTAGATTTTAAATTATAACCAAGTAAATGAACTAATGTCATAAATTCATCTATTTTATCACTATTTGGTTTATCATGAACCCGATAGATAAAAGGTAGGCCCATGTTATAAATATGCGTCGCTACACATTCATTAGCAGCAATCATGAAATCTTCAATTAACATTTCGCCTTCTTTTTGTTCTCTTTTCTTAATATCAATAGCTTTACCAGTTTCATCCTGAATGATTTTAGCTTCTTCGGCTTCAAAACTTATATAACCGCGTCCTATTTTTCTTTTTCTTAAGATATGAGCCAGTTCATTCATTAAAAGTAAATCATCTTTAAAATCTTTATATCCTCTTGGACTTTTATGGTCAATTAAAATAGCATTAACATCATCATAATTCATTTTTTTTCTTGATTTAATATAACTTTCAAAAATATCATAAGTTACTAAATTGCCTTGAGGATCAATTTCCATAACACAAGACATAGTTAAACGAATTACCCCCTCATTTAAAGAACAAATACCATTTGATAATTTATGAGGTAACATCGGAATAACAGTATCAGCTAAATATGAAGATGTCCCGCGATTATAAGCATCATCACCTAAAGCAGTATTTTCTTTAACATAATGAGAAACATCAGCAATATGAACTCCTAAAATATAATTATTTCCTTTTTTAAAAATGGAAATGGCATCATCAATATCTTTGGTATCTTTACCATCAATGGTAAAGATACATTCGCCCGTTAAATCTTTACGACCAACTAATTCTTTTGGATCAACTTCATCCGGAATATTTTCTAATTCTTGTAAAACTTCATCACTATATTTATCATATATTTCATGTTTATAAGCAATACTTAAAATATCTACTCCTGGATCATCTTTATGTCCTAAAATAGCTAATACTTTACCTAAATATTTATTTTTACCTAATTCTTTTTCAATCCCAACTAAAACTTTATGACCTTCCACACAATTATGTAAAGAATCTTTATCTAAAACGACTTCAATATCTTTTTTAGTATCATCTAGTTTAAAACCTAAACCATTATCAACTTTAATAAGTTCTCCTACCAAATTTTTAAGTTCACGATTAATAATACGTAATACTCTACCTTCTTTTTTTAAGGCTTTGGTTTCCACTTCAACTAAAACAATATCACCATCAATTGCGCCATTTAAATTTTTTTTATCGATATAAATATCATCTTCTTTATCCAAGATTAAAAAACCAAAACCTTTTTTATTGATATCTAATTTACCTATTTTTAAACCAGGGGTATTTTCTAATAAAATATATTTATCTTTTTTAGTTTTATAAATTAAACATTCTTTTTCTAGCTTATTTAATTCATCTAATAATTCTTTATATTCTAAAGAAGTTTTTAAACCTAATAAATCATTTATTTCAATAGGTTCTAAAGCTTTATGAATTGGTTTTAAGATTTCAATTATTTTTTCTTTCATATGTATCCCTCTATTTTAATTTTAGCACTTTTGAAAAAGAATTGCAGTAAAAAAAGAAACCTAGTATACACATAGGTTTCCATTTAACAACCATTAGGGTTCCATTCTTCATCATCACAAAAATCACCATCCCAGTCAACATTTTCACCAGCTTCAGTTCCAGGTGCAAGTTGACAAAGTATATCATCACTACCCACATTAATATCACAAACATATACTCCACGCTGATAGTTTTTCTGACATTTAACTTTGTCACAATTATAACCTTTCGTATTAATTACACTACCCGCACCTTCTAGATAAAAGCTTATTTTATCCCCGGAATATACATTTCCAGACAATTTATAATGGCCACCATCTTGCGTACTAGCTTGTCCTATACTAGAATTCGCAACAATATTAGTAAATCCTTTAGAAAAATTAAATTTGCTTACAATAATTTGTATTTTTATATTCCCGATATTTCCACAACCAAAACGATCATCATCAGTATCTGGACAAAGTTGAATTTCCCCTAAATCTTTAAAATAAGAATAATTATCGTTCATATTTAGATATTTAGTATTTACAAAAACAGGTACTAACTTATCAACATTGTCAACAAATTTTTCGATTTTATATGCTTCTAAATTATTTAATCGAGCCTCTAAATTAGTTTTATTCATACCACGAATATAGTCAAACAATTCCGTACTAACGCCAAAATACCATATTGGTGTATAAAAATTCAGTTTAAATTCCTCAAACTTTTGGTGATTATCAGCAATAACTTTCCAAATATATTCCGTATTTTCGGCATCATGACAGTTTGAAACAATACAATGTCTATATCCTTTTATAACTCTTGTAGCTAAAACATCATTAAAATTATCAACGCCATTATTGTTAAGTATAGCCGAGCAGTGCAAAGCAGTCATACCATATAAGTAATAAGCTTGAGATAAATCTAATGTAGCCGTATTTTTTAATCCTTGAATATTAAATTTTAAAATATCATAGTCACTATCTTTATCAATAATTAATTTAACATTATTATTACTATCTATTTGATATTCTTCTTCTGATTTTTTTGTTAAACTAGGATCAAATAAGGAATATGTTTCGGAACCGAATTGTGATCTATTTTTATAATGAGAACCATATATTTTAATTTCTTTAGCATTTATTGATTGAATTGGTAAGGTTAATTTTAAATATAAATCATCTTCTACTTCAAAAGTGGCATTATCTCCAGCAATGGCCTTAATATCATTCATGTCATATTGAAAATGTCCTGGTAATATTAAGGTTAATTTAATACTTTTAAATTTTACTGTACATTCCATAGAACTATCTACATTTCCTAACTCTAAATATGCTGTTGTATCTGTATTACTAGTTTGTCTTACTATTTTACTACTATTACTACATTGCAAACTATCAAATATATATCCATCATTTGCCTTAAAAGAATAATTACTATTGCTTCCTTTTAAGACATAATATTCATATGGTGTTGTACTACTTCCTTTTCTAGTAGCAGTTGAATTTGTTACCGTTCCATTTTCAACATTTATTTTTACAACTGGCATTTCTTCCCAATAAGCATAAATTGTTGTGTTAGAAGTTGCGAATTTATTAGTTAGATTATTTGTTATATTTCCACTTGCATCAATTAATTGTTTTCCACTACCATTTTGTTTTTCATAATATCCTTTAAATACATAACCTGTTCTTGTTGGTACACTTACTTTTGTTATTGCTTGCGTAACTGTATTATTACTATATAATCCTACTGAATATTTTTCATAGATAGTGCTTGTTCCCCCACTTCCACTTTGTTGATTTAAAGAAATTGAGTAAATTCCTTCGGTCCATTTAGCATATAAAAACAAATCACTAACTACTGTGTGCTCACTATTAGCATTATACTGGACATTTCCACCTTGGATTGTACTCCAACCTAAGAAATTATAACCTGCTCTATTAGGAATACTGGAACTAATATGAATTAAAGTGTTATATCCTATGCTTTCTATATTATCTGGCATATTAGTAACATTATCGATAGTATCTTTGTTGTAAGTAACATTATAAAATCCGGTACTCCATCTTGCATATAACGTAGTATTACTTGTTAAAGCAATTCTATCATTTGGTTGATAAACACTTTTATCTTTTTTATTTTCCCATCCCGAAAATTTATATCCCGCTCTATTAGGAATTTGATTAGAAAGTGAAAATTTACTTAAAGCATCATGGGTTTCTTTACTTGGAGCATTATTGCCTCCATTTGCATCATAAGTTAAAGTATACTTTTCTTTAATAGTCCCCTCACACTTACTTTCATCAGCAACTTTTTCCACTACTTCATATATTCCATCTTTTTTATTAACTTTAACGAAATAACTTTCATAATCTTTAACAGCATTTTCTTTTAAATATGATTTCTCTAATAACTTTTGAACATTTAAACAATCAGTTTGAATATGTTCAACTGTAACATAACTCTCTGCTGCAGCCTTTATCAAACTTTCTATTCTCGTTTGTTCTTTATCTTCTTGTTTTTTATTTAAACCAACCATATTTATAGCTATAACGCTTCCTATTAAAGCTAGTAAGGCAATTGTTACAATTAATTCTACTAAAGTAAATCCTTTTTTCTTTTTCATACTTACTCACCATTTTTTTGTAATTCATAATTAAAAGTTATTTTTTCATTTTTATCCAAATTACTATATTTTGTATTTAATTCTTCTTGAATAGATATTGAACTTTTTGCTTTGACATCTTGATCTATTCTTTTTAAAAGATAAACTACTTCTTCTTTTTTATCATCTAAAACCTTGATAACTATTGAATCTAGATGTTCTTCTTTTTTAGAAGTATTTTTTATTTCAATATCAATATCTATAGTATCTTCATTAATTTTATAATTTTCTTTAGCTACTACAATATTATCCGTTATTTTTTTAGTTTTACTATCTTTAACTATTAAAAAAACTATCATTCCAATTAGGGCAATACCAAGAGCAATTCCAATAACTATTAAAATGTTTTTGCTTTTTTTCATTATCACACCGCCTTATACCTTAAATAAATTATAATTTTTTTTAAGATTAAAATCAAGCTTTAAAAAAAGAACCACTTAGGTTCCCTATTTAACAAAAAGTATAAATGAAATAACAAAAAATGCTATTCCTAAAATCATGGTAATTCTAGTTATTAATAATTCAACCCCACGTTCTTTTTGTTTTTGAAACAAATTAGCATTACCACCTGAAATAATTTGACTAGCATCACTAGCTTTATTACTTTGAAGTAAGACAATAGCAATTAATATAACTGAGATAATTAATAAAATAGTTTCTAACATAAGTTCACTTCCGTTTCCGTATATATAATTTATCATAGGTTGACCAATATAGCAAGTTTTAATTTTTAATTATTCCATAAGTATGATTTAAATTATCATAGAAAAAATAATTAGGGAAAGGATTATAAGTTAAAGAAGCATTTAAAATAAGTATTAATAAAATAATAAATAAACTAATATAATTTAACGTTTTATAATCCCTACTATTTAAAATAAAACTAGCTATATATTCTCCTAAACATATACTTAAAAATAAAATAATAATTGTTACAATAAATACTTCTTTAAAAATTAATGTAAAAGGCAGATAAATAATTAAAAAAGAAATAATGGTACTTAAACTACTTACTAAGAGAGTTGTACTTAAATTTTGATAATTTAGTTTCTTTTTAAAAAAGCTTAAGATTAAATAAAAAATACAATAAGAAGTAAAAATCATTTTTAGATGTTCAAAAATACTTTCATTTACCGGAAAGAAAAAACTAATAAATTTAAAAGGAAACCAATCATACATAAAATGAGCAGGAAAATTAAAAAGAAAAATAATAATACTACTTATAAATACATATTTTAATTTATTCATATTAATATCTTATTTTAAAGTAATAAAATTATGTAGAATTATTTTTCTTTTTTAAATACAAACAATTTACTAAAAACATAGTTGGCTATTGTGATAATAACTTGACTAATTAATTTCGCAATTTTATCATTCATTTTTAAAATAGTAACAGTAAAAAACATTACCCCCATATCCATAAATAAAGTTAAAATACGAGAAGAAACAAAACTAACTGCTTCTTTTTTTATGTTTTTATTTTTACTTTTAAAAACATATTTTCGATTAGTAACAAATGCAAAAGCAACTGCCCCAATCCAAGAAACGATATTAGCTATTTGTAACTCAATGGCATTATTAGGGTTTAAAATGGTTAAAACTAAACCATAATAAATAGCTAAACTAACAACTGTTGTTAAAACCCCTACAATTAAATAATTAATAATTTCTTCATATTTACGATATAATTTTTTTATTTTTTTAAACATAATTTAACCTTCTTTATAATAATTCTTTTTCATCATTTTCTAAATGTTTAATAATAATTTTGCTTTTATTATCCCAAGAATTTTCCCGAGCTTCTTTAGTTAGTAATTGTTGATAAGTTTTATGATTTTTATATTTATAAGCTTGTTCTAAATTTTTTAAAAATTCTTGATGATTTTTAGCAATATAAACAGATTTATATTTCCGACATTCTGGCATATTTGTAGTAACAATTGGTATATGTAAAGACATATATTCAAATAGTTTTAAAGGTGATGTAGCTAATGTTATATTATTAATTTGAAAAGGAATAGTGAGAATATCCATATATTTAGCATAATATTTTAAAACATTATATTTTTTTACACCCATATAATAAACATTATCCAACTTTTCAATTTGCGAATTATCAAAAGCTTCATCATATTTGACCCCAAATAAAATTATATTATATTTATTTGTTTTATTAATTTCTTTTATTAATTCATAATCAAACCATTTAGCTAAAGCCCCATAATATCCAACATTAATTTTACCATTATTAATAATTTTTAAATATTCTTCTTCTACTTTATAATCATTAAATTCTTGGAAAAATTCATAATCTACCCCATTAGTAGCAAAAATTAATTTATTTGGTCCTCTTTTTTCTAAAATATCATTATATAATTTATCAGCTGTAGCTACTATATAAACATTATCTTTATCTATAGTAGCATAATTAAATTTATCTAATATATTTTTAGGAATTTCTTTTGTCCCCGCAATATCGGCACTTAAATCATCTATATATTCATAAATAATTTTATAACCATCTTTAATATATTCTTTTAAATCACTAGCTTTATTTTGCCATTCGGTTGAATATATTTCCACATATTTAGGTTTACTTACTTTTCTTAATTCTTCATTTAATAATTTAGCATATTCTAAATTATTAAAATTAACTAAATATAATTTATCATTTATTTTTTTTAAAGTTTTAACTTTATCTGTAAAAGCTGTAACTTCATAAAATATTAATGTATTACCTTTAGACATAGATGATACCATATGTTGGGGTCTTTGATATAAAGGCACATCCCAACCAAAATTACTACGCCAAACAATAATTCTTTCATATTTACTATTTAAAATTTTGTTAATTTCTTTTAAATATTTATCTTTATTTTTCTTAATATCTAATTTGGGAAAAATATTGATTTTATTTAAATAATTAACTTGAAAAAATTTAATTGTTTTTTGACTTCCTTTAATAAAACCATCTTTTTTAAAAACATTAATTAATTTTGTTATTTTATCTTTCATAGGAAAACCTCTAAATTTATTTTAGCATTATTTTGCATTTTATTCTATAAAAGTCTATAAGAAAAACTTACTTTTTTGGTACAAGATGTATCCTACCAAAGCAATCGCTGTTATAAACAGTCCTATTTTTAAACCATAAGGAAAATAACTAAATTTTATCTTATTAGTTCCTTTTGCTACTTTAATAGCCATCATACCATTATCTACTTTTTCAACAGGAACCCTTTTTTTATTAACTTTTGCTTTCCAGCCCTTATCATATGGTATAGTATAAATTACTAAAGCATCTTGATTAGTTTTGATTGTCGAAGTAAAACTATTTTTACCAAATTCAAAATCGGTATTTGTATAATATTCATCTTGATGAAATAAATTTTTATATTTTTTTATCTGTTTAGTATTTAAAACAACCTTTTCATTTAAAGTTTCTAATTTTTCTTCATTACTTAATTTATTAAAAGCTTTTTCATTTAGATAATCATTAACAATAAAACCTAAAGGTTTAGCTTCTTTATTGATATAAATATTATAATCAATTTTATTTTGATAAAATTGATAACCATCTTTGCTTAAATTAGCATCTCCACAATCTATAAAATATTTTATAGATAAGAAATCATTTAATAATTTCTTATCTGCAGGAATTTCTGTTACTACATATCTTTCATAGCCATAACTTTGATAAAATTCATTAGCACTATTACTGACATTACTATTCCAACTATTAACATTTTTCATATCGTATAAATAACTAATATTTAATAAACAATTATTAGTATTATAACGAGTATTTTTCTCTAAGTTAAAATCTATATTACCCATAAGATAATTATAATAAGTTTCATCTACTTTAAATTGGTTAAATTTATAACGATAGGTTACATAATTACCACTAAAAGTAATACTTAGCATAATTAAAATAATATAAGTATTTATTTTCCACTTTTCCTTTTTGATAAAAGTTAAGCCAAAAGTTAAAATTAAATTAACTATTGCTAAAGTTACCATATATATTAAATTACGGGAATTATAAACAACTTGATGATTGTTAGAATAAATAAGTAAAATTAAAAAATAAATAATAGCTCCACTAATAAACAAAATCACACTTTTCTTAAGAGGTATTTTTTCTTCTAAAGCTTTAATACTAGCTAAGCTCATAATCAAAATTAACATGTAAAACCAACGCGCGTAGTACGTAGGATTAAAAGCGAAAAAGATACTATTTAATATAGGAACAAACATTATAATTATTAAAATTAATATTAAAATACTTTCCCATTTTTTAGGATGTTTTAATAGATAAGTTAAAGTAAATATAAAACCAATTAAGGGAAGATATAGTTCTAAGCTAACAAAATCAACGTTATTAAGCAAAGCTTTAGAATGCATTATCTCCGGAGGCAAAAAGAAAGCTCTTAATAATTCTAAATAACGAGATGAATCAGAGTAGATAAAAGCATTTTTTAATTTCCAATGCTTGCCAATTCTAGGATTTCCTAAAGTTAACAAAAGAGAAGGAACTAAAACAATTGCTGCCAATAAAGTTCCTAAAAGACCTTCAATAATAATCATTTTCAATTTTTTAAAATCAAATTTATAATCTTTGATAAATATTTTAACTAAATAATAAATAATTAGAAAAAATACTTGGCCAATAAAGAAAAACCAATTGGTAAAAGCACATAAAGCAACAGCTAAGGCAAATCTTCCTTTTTTATTATCATAGATTAAATTATCTAAGGTATATAAAAGCAAAGGAAAGAAAGCCACAGCATCATGAAAATGATAAAACAAAATGTTTGTTAATTGGAAACCCGAAAAAGTATATAATAAGCAACCTATTATTGCATACTGTGGGTTTTTAACATATCGTTTTAAAAATAAATAAGAGCTAAGACCTGCTACACCATATTTTAAAATATAAATTGGCCCGACTAAATAAACAAAAAAGTCTGCCGGAAACAAAAAGCCAATTAGATTAAAAGGACTAAACAAATTATAAAAACTAAAGGTGGCAATAAAATTACTCCCTAAATCATTACGCCATGTCCACCAAAATTCACCATTTTTAATAGCTTCATTCATAACCTTATTAAAAGGAATTTGTTGCAAATTAAAATCAGATAATAACGTATAAATGCTTTTTCCTCCTAAAATAATATTAGGAACAACAATTAAACAACCTAAGGCTAAAGATAATAAAAAAGCAATAAGTCCATATTTTTTAGCTAATTTTTTCATTACTTTCACCTCGTAAATTAATCTTATCATTTATTGTAAGAACAAACCCAAAATTTATTTTTTTCTCATTATTTTACTTACTTCATGACCTAGACGAATTGCATAGTTTAACCCTCTATCTTCGGGATATATTTGCGGCATCGAAGCAATATAAATATTTTCATTTTTGATTTTAAACTTGGGTATAATTTTAGAATAATTCTTAGTAATAATTGGTTGAGCATATCTTTCATTAAATACTTCTACTCTTAAAACATCTTTTTCGGAAAAATCTTTATTAATTGTTTTAAGCATTGGTATATATTTTTTAAATAATTCTTCTTTTGTTAAATTATAAAGTTCATCATCTTCATACATATAATTAGAAATATACATTACGTGTTTATTATCATAATTTTCTTTATCGATAAAATTAGTATGTTCAATTAAGCCGCCAAAGGGAATATCTTTATTACCATTATTTAACCAATAAAATTTCATAAAAGGCTTTTTCATAAATAAAACCATAATCCGGGCCGCTGTATATTTAATCGAACTTAAATTCTTTTTGGTTTTTTCATCAATTAAGTCATTAGCTATATCTATAAAATAAGGATAAGCTATTGTTGATAAAACCATATCATAGTTAGAATAATTCTTTTTATCAGTTACTATTGTATATTTATTTTTGTTCTTTTTTATTTGTTTAACTTTACAATTATTAAATATATTAACTTTTTTCGTCAGTAAATCTTTTTCTAAAGCTTCAGTTAAAACTTGATAACTTCCTTTCATATAGCCTAAAGATTCTCCCTCTTTATCGGTAGATGAACCCCGTAAAACAATTTTACCCCACATCCAAGCCATTGATACTTCTTTATAAGAAGCACCAAATTTGGAAAACAAAAGGGGTTCCCAAATCATTTCATAAGCTTTTTTTCCTGCGTGTTTAATAAGCCACTCATGAGCTGATACTTTTTCTAATTTTTCATAATGACGAATTAATTTAATTCTAATAACACTTAAACCAAACCGAAACTTGTTCCCTAAATTCAAAGGTTTAAACTTTAAAAGCGAAATTGGGGTACCAAATTCATAAGCTCCGCCCTCAGAATAATATCCCATTTTAGTATGCGGCCAAAATAACTTATCCTCAATTTGCAGTTTCTTGATTAAATCAATAACATAACTATCACTTTTAAATATATGGCGATAATATTTTTCCAAGGGTGTACCATAAGCCTCAAAAGTTGCGGTCATACCACCAACTTTTTCTTCGGCTTCAAATATATCAACTTTATTATCTTTAATTAAATCTCGAGCGGCAATCATACCTGTGTAACCTGCTCCAATAATGGCTATTTTTTTCATTACTTCATCTATCTTTCTAAGTAACTTTATTATACCAAAAACGACAAATAATTCCCAACTTTTTACTATAAATGCTATAATGGATAAGTGAGGTAGTTTATGAAACAATTTATTAAAAACCATAAAGATATAATATTTATTACATTAATTTCTTTTATAATGATGCTTATTTGTTCCACATCTTCACCTTTATATTTTGCTAATAACTGGGTTGATGTTAATGCTTATCTAACAATGGGACGGGGTTTATTTCATGGTAAAGTTTTATATCTTGACCTTTTTGATCATAAAGGACCTTTATTATATTTTATTTATGGTATTGCTAGTCTTTTATCTCCTCATAGTTATTTTGGGGTCTACTTATTAGAAAGTATCTTTTTTACTTTTACTTTATACTATGCTTTTAAAATAGCCAATTTATTTTTAAACAAAGAACCATCTTATTTATCTTTATTTTTACTAATGCCTTTTATGTTTATAAGTAAATTCTTTTGTTTAGGAGGTTCATCCGAAGAATTTATTCTACCCTTTATATTTATGGCCATTTATTACACCATTTCTATTTTAAAAAATAATTATACTAAAAAGGATTTTTACCTCATTGGTCTATGTCTTTGTGCCATAATTCTTATAAAATTTCCCATGGCTATTTTTATGTTACCTTTTTTAATTGCTATTTTATTTTCAACTTTAAAAAAACAGAAATTTAAAAAGACCGCTATTTTAGTTGGTTATGCTTTCTTAGGTTTCTTCACTATTTTATTACCTTTTATAATTTATTTTTTAATTACCCATAGTCTTAAAGCTTTTTTTGAAGTTTATGTTCATTTCAATTCTTTATATGCTAATATAAAATTAACTAAAGATTATTTAATTTCCCTTGGCCAAAATTTAATTTCCATGATAAAAAGCAATTTTTTAGAAACCATCATTATTTTATATGGATGCTTTTATTTTATATTTATTAAATACTTTAAAACAAAAATTTATAATTTTTCATTTTTCTTTTCTTGGTTAATCTTATTTTTAATCATTTATAGTGGAGATAGTATTCTTCCCTATTATTTTCTAATTTTTATACCTTTTATCTTTTTGGGTTTAGTAGCTTTTATGCGAACGTTTAATTATTTGAAATTTAGTTATAAAATAATTATTCCTTTATGTATCGTTTTATCATTTATTACTATTGTTTTAAATACCAATCTTAATAACTATACTTCAAAAATAACGCATCAAAATAATGATGCTCTATCTTTAATCACTAAAGATTTAAAAAAAGAAAAAGCTAAGAAAATATTAGAGTATTATACTTTAGATATTGGTTTATATAATCGTTTAAATATTGTGCCAAATATTAAATATTTTTATATTCCCAATATTGACTATGAAATATATCCTAAAGCATTTGACGAACAAAATAGATATTTAAAAGAAAAGTTAGTCGACTTTGTAATAGTAAGAGCTTATCATATTAATTCTAGTAATTATTTTAAAGAGTTTAAAAATATTGAGAAAAATTATAGGTTATATAAATATTACGATAGTATAGAAAGTTACCGATATTATCTCTTCAAACGCAAATAATCAATAATTGCATGAGATTTTTAGGTATTGTATAATTAAAAAGAAATAGGTGGTAATAGTGAAAAAAATATCAGTAATAGTCCCTTGTTATAATGAACAAGATAATATTAAAATTTTTAATGAAACTTTAAAAGAAACTTTAAAAAAAATTGATTATGAAGTAATTTATGTTAATGACGGAAGTAGGGATAAAACATTAAATAATTTAAAAGAAATTGCTAAAAATGATAAACATGTTAAATATATAAGTTTTTCGCGAAATTTTAATAAAGACGCTGCTTTAGCAGCAGGATTAGATTATAGTGAAGCTTTGTATACAACTATTATTGATGCTGATATGCAGCAGCATCCAAAATATATTTTAAAAATGTATGAATTTTTAGAAAATAATCCCGATTATGATCAAGTAGCTATGGTTAATAAACATCGTAAAGAAAATTTTTTAACAATTTTCTTTAAAAAATGTTTTTATAAAATAATTGATTTTTTAAGCGATATTAAATTTGTAGATGGTGCCAGTGACTTTCGAATGTTAAGAAATAATGTTGTTACGGAAATAAAAAGATTAAAAGAAAAAAATCGTTTTTCTAAAGGTATATTTTCGTGGATTGGTTTTAATACTTATTATATGGAATACGAAGTTTTAGATCGAGTAAGTGGAGTATCAAAATTTAATTTTGATTCTAATTTAAGATATGCCTTTAATGGTATTATTAGTTTTAGTACTAAACCATTAAGGATTGCTACTTATACAGGGATACTATCATCAATTATAGCTTTTATTCTTTTAATTGAAGTATTAATTGAAAAAATATTTTTTAATACACCGATAGCTGGTTACCCAACTATTATGTGTGCAATTTTATTTTTAGGTGGCATTCAATTAATAACTATAGGCATTTTAGGAGAATATTTAGCAAAAGCATATATTGAAACTAAAAATAGACCTATATATATAATTAAAGAAAAATATGGTTTTAAAGATTAACCATATTTTTATAAACAAAAAAAGAACTAAACTAGTTCTAATTTTACTTGTAAAGCATCGTCGCCGATTCTTTCTTTTAATTTAACAATACGTGTGTAACCACCATTACGTGTTTCATAACGTTTTGCTAAATCATTAAATACTTTATCAACAACAGCTTTATCATTATGAACAAAAGCTAAAGCTTTACGACGAGCAACTAAAGTACCTCTTTTTCCATAAGTAATCATTCTTTCAATAAATTTACGGGCTTCTTTAGCTCTTGCTTCTGTTGTTATTACCGATTCATTGTTAATAACATCTTTTGTAATTCCAGCCAGAATGCTACGACGGATTCTTGATTCTCTACTTAATTTTCTATATGCCATAATTTACCTCCTTATTCGTGGAACTGAAGTCCCAATTCTTTTACTTTATCAATTACTTCTTTTAAAGATTTTTTACCTAAATTACGAATTTTAGTAACTTCAACTTCTTTTTTAGAAATTAAATCTTGAACAGTATGAATACCAGCTCTTTTTAAACAATTATAAGCTCTAACTGAGAATTCAATTTCTTCAATAGGAGTTTCTAGTGTTTTAGTAATTGTATCAATTTTCTTTTCAGCCATCATACCAGATAAGTCGCTTATTTCATTTAAATCAGTAACAATAGTAAAATGTTCAATTAAAATTTTAGCAGCTAAAGCCATAGCTTCTTCGGGAGTTGTTGCTCCATTTGTATAAACATCCATTACTAATTTATCAAAATTTTCATTTTGACCAACCCGAGCAGGTTCTACTTCATAAGCAACTCTTTCAATTGGTGAATAAATTGAATCAATCGGAATCATACCTACTTCTTGATTTTCAATTAATTTTTTATTTTCTTTAGCATCAACATAACCACGACCATTAGAAACAGTCATTTTCATTTCAATTTTGCCACCTTTTACAAGGTTACAAATTACTAAATCTTTATTAATTATATCTAAATCAGCATCAATTTCAATATCACCAGCAGTAACTGGTCCTTCTTTAGAAGCAGTTAATCTAATGACTTTATCTTCATCAGAATAATTTTTAATAACAACACTTTTTAAAGCTAAGATAATAGCTGTAACATCTTCAACAACACCATCTAACTTTTGGAATTCATGCATTACACCTTCAATTTTAACACTAGTTATGGCACTACCAGGTAGTGATGATAACATAACACGACGTAAAGCATTACCAATTGTTGTTCCAAAACCTCTTTCAAGTGGTTCTAAAACAAATTGACCATAGTGATTATTATCCATATATTCCGTGATTTTATATTCTGGTTTATCAAATTTAATATTCATATTCTTACCGTTTCCTTCCCATTAATTTCTTGGACGTTTTGGTGGACGGCAACCATTATGTGGTATTGGTGTTTCATCAGAAATAGATGTAATTTCTAGTCCAGCAGTTTGTAATGCTCTGATAGCATTTTCCCGACCTTGTCCTAAACCTTTAACTTTAACTTCAACTTTTACAACTCCACTATCCATTGCGGATTTGGCTGCGGCTTCAGCGGCAAGTCCGGCTGCAAAAGGAGTTTTCTTTTTACTTCCTTTGTAACCAATTGTTCCAGATGATGCCCATGAAATAACATTTCCATCTTTATCAGCAATACTAACAACTGTATTATTAAAAGTGGAATGAATATGAGCAACAGCTTCAGGTATATTTTTCTTTACTTTTCTTTTTCTTCTATTATAAGCCATTATTTAACCTCCTATTTACCTACTTTTTTCTTATTAGCTACTACTTTACCTTTACCCTTACGAGTTCTAGCATTTCGAGAAGTTCTTTGTCCACGAACAGGTAATCCTTTTTTATGTCTAATACCTTGGTAACTATTAATTTCCATTTTATTTTTAATGTTCATTTGTACTTCGCGACGAAGATCACCTTCAACAGTATATTTATCAATTTCTGTACGTAAAGCAGTTACTTCTTCGTTTGTTAAATCTTTACATTTTTTAGTAGAATCAACTTTAGCATCTTCACAAATAGTCTTAGCTAAATTACGACCAATACCATGAATAGCTGTTAATCCTATTACAATATGTTTTTCATTTGGTAATTCAATATTTTTTATCCGTGCCATATTTTCCTCCTATTAACCTTGTCTTTGTTTGTGTTTTGGATTTTCACAAATAATCATTGTTTTTCCTTTTCTTTTTATTATTTTGCACTTTGCACAAATCGGTTTTACCGATGGTCTAACTTTCATAAGTTTACCTCCTATTATCTCTTATTCCAAATAATTCGCCCACGTGTTAAATCGTAAGGTGAGAGTTCAATCGTTACTGTATCACCTGGTAGAATACGTATCATATTCACGCGCATTTTACCAGAAACGTAGGCAGTTACAGTATGTTTATTTGTTAATTCAACTAAGTAATCTCCACCTTTTAATACTTCGATAACTTTACCTTCAACTTCGATTTTATTCTCTTTAGCCATTTATTCATCTCCTGTTAATATTTCATAACCATCATCAGTAACTAAAACTGTATGTTCAAAATGAGCTGATGGTTTATTATCACCTGTTACTATTGTCCAATCATCATCTAACATATAAACTTTTTCAGTGCCTAAATTAAGCATTGGTTCAATAGCAATAGTCATTCCTTTTTTTAAAACTAAACCCGTATTTTTTTGTCCATAGTTAGGTACATCAGGATCTTCATGTAAATTAGTTCCAACTCCATGTCCTACTAAAACTCTAACTACACCTAAGTGATTTTTTAAAGCGAATGATTCAATAGCATAACCAATATCACCTAAGCGAGCTCCAGCTTTAACTTCATGAATTCCGCGATATAAAGCTTCTTTAGTTATATCTAAAAGCTTTTGCTTTTTTTCACTAATTGTTCCTACCGGATGAGTCCAAGCGGAATCAGAATGATATCCTTTATAAATAACGCCAATATCAATTGATATTATATCACCATTTTTTAGTTTACGCTTGCTAGGAATACCATGAACAATTTCTTCATTAACGGAAGTACAGATAGAGGCTGGATACCCTTCATAATTTAAAAATGATGGTATTCCTCCTTGACTACGAATATAAGCATCAGCAATATCATTAAGTTCTTGTGTCGTAATCCCCGGGCGAATATTCTTGGCAAGCAATTGGTGAGTTTCAAAATTTATTCTTCCCGCAATTTTCATTAATTCAATTTCCCGATTACTTTTTATACTAATCATATTAAGCCTCTATTTCTCCTTTAATAATTTTAAATATTTCTTCTTTAGTTAAAGAAGCATCTATTTTCTTTAAAATATTTTGTTTTTCATAATAATTTAAGATTGGCATAGTTTGTTTGATGAAAACGTCAAACAAACTATTAAATGCTTCTTCTGTATCATCATGTCTTTTTTCTAATGGACTTTGACATTTATCACAAATACTCTCTACTTTAGGTTGTAAATTAGGATAATATTCATTATATGATTTACCACAATTAGGACAAATCATTCTTCCTAAAGTTCTTTTTAAAGCTTCTTCTTTAGAAATTTCTAAATAGAAAACATGATCTATTTTTTCATTTAAATTTTGCATTAATTCATCTAAAGCATAAGCTTGATTTAAAGTTCTTGGATAACCATCAAAGATAATTCCTTTCTCCTCTTTATTATCTTCTAAATATTTTTTTAACATTTCTAAGACAATATCATCACTTACTAATTGCCCTTTACTAACAATATCATTTAGTTTTTTTCCTAAATCATCTTGTTTAGCAATTTGTTGACGAATTAAATCACCAGTTGATAAGTGCAGAAAGTTATATTCTTTTTCTAAAAACTCACATTGAGTTCCTTTCCCCGTTCCATGGGGAGCTATAAAGATGATATTTTTCATATTCTTTTTCTGCGCCGGGTATAACTACGACTAACAATTGAACTTTCTAATTGTTTATAAGTTTCAATAGCTACACCAACAACGATTAATAATCCAGTTCCGCCAATTGTAACACTCGCTCCTAAATGAGAAAAGTGGGAAAATACAATTGGAAGTCCAGCAATTATAATTAAGAATATTGAACCAACAATGGTAATTTTAGATAAAACATTACTAATATATTTACTAGTTGGAACTCCCGGTCTAACTCCAGGGATATAACCACCATTTTTATTTAAGTTTTTGCTCATTTCATCTGGGTTCATTGACATAAATGTATAAAAATACCCAAAGAAGAAGATTAGAGCGATGTAAATTAAGAATCCCGTAAGTGAAGTATAATTAATCCACTTATTAACAAAGTTGATGGCATTTTCATTGCCAATAAAATTAACGATTGTACTAGGAATAGCCATTAAAGTAGAAGCAAAGATAACAGGAATAACTCCCGCTGAGTTTATCTTAATTGGTAAGAATGAACTTTCGGAATTAATTACTGTATTGCTTCGATTAGCATATTGAATTGGAATTCTTCTTTCGGCTAGTTGAACCCAAATAACACCAACAATTATCAATAAATAAACAATTACAAAAGCACTAAATAGGGTAATACCAAGCGGTAGAGCATAAGTTCCACTTGAGATTAAACCGCTAAAGGCTGTTCTAAACATGCCTGGCATTGATTCAATAATACCAGCCATAATGATTAAAGATAAACCATTACCAATACCTTTTTCGGTAATTTGATCACCTAACCACATTAATAAGGCTGTTCCAGCCGTTAGGACTAAAGTTGTTTTTAAAATAACGGTAACATCTTTAGAACCTAAGAAGGCAATTGAGATAACATATCCTTGAATAAAGGCAAATAAAATTCCTAAATAACGAGTAATTTTATTAATTTTTTGTCTACCGACATAACCTTGATCTTTAAGTTCACTAAAGTAAGGAATGATATCCATTTGCAGTAATTGCGTAATGATTGATGCTGTGATATAAGGAGTAACTCCTAAAGCAAAAATCGAAAATTGTTGTAAGGCTCCTCCAGCCATTAAGTTAAGTAGTTGAAGAAAACCTAATTCTTTCGTAATTGTTGAGGCCCAAGGCACTGTAATGTTAGTACCAATACAAAATATTCCTAGAACCATAAATGTAAATAATATTCTTTTTCTTAAGTCTTTATTGGAAGGCTTAAATATTTGCTTAATTGTGGCAAACATTAAATCACCTCAGCTTTAGAACCAGCTTCTTCTATTTTAGTAACAGCACTTGATGAGAAACGATGTGCTTTAATCGTTACTTTTTTATCAAGTTGACCATTACCTAAGACTTTAAGACCACTTAATTCTTTTTTGATAATTCCCCGTGATTTAAGAATTTCTGGAGTAACTTCATCACCGTCATTAAAGAATTTATTAATATCACTTAAGTTAATTGTGGCAAATTTTGTCGCAAAACGTGTATTATTAAATCCTCTTTTTGGAATTCTTCGATATAATGGCGCTTGTCCACCTTGGAACCAAGGTTTAATACTGGCACCACTACGAGATTTTTGACCTTTTTGACCTCTTGTTGAAGTTTTACCCATTCCACTTCCTGGACCACGGCCTACTCTTTTAATAGCTTTAGCCTCAGGTGATTTATTTAATTCATGTAATTTCATTATAAATCCTCCACTTCTTTACCACGAAGTTGGGCAACTTTTTCCGCCGTTTTTTGCATTCTTAAAGCTTCTAAAGTTGCTTTTGCTACGTTAATTTTTGTATTTGAACCTAAGGATTTAGATACAATATCCTTAACTCCTGCTAATTCCAAAACAGCCCGAGCAGCTCCACCCGCAATAACTCCAGTACCTGGTTTAGCTGGTTTAACTAAAACTTCAGCTCTTCCTACTTTAGCAATAGCATCATGAGGAATTGTACGATTATCAATTAAAGCAATTTTGGTTACATTTTTATTAGCTGCTTGAATCGCTTTTTTAATGGCATCTGGTACTTCATTGGCTTTACCAGTACCAATACCAACTAAGCCTTTATGATTACCAACTACAACAGTAGCTGAGAATCTAAAGTGTCTACCACCTTTAGTTACTTTCGTAACCCGAGAAATGGAAACAACAGTTTCATCAAGCAAATTTTTCTTAGAGTCTTTTTCAAATTTTGGCATTCTTTACCTCCCTCTAGAATTCTAATCCATTTTCGCGTGCGGCTTCAGCTAAAGCTTTAACACGTCCATGGTAAAGGTATCCACCTCTATCGAAAACGATTCTTGTAATTTTATTTTTTTTCGCTTTTTCAGCAAGGTCTTTACCTACTAAAGCAGCGCCCTCAACATTTCCACCATTTTTAAGTTTTAACTCAACTGATGAAGAACTAACTAAGGTAACTCCCGCTTCATCATCAATTATTTGAGCGAAAATGTTGGAATTTGATCTAAATACATTTAATCTCGGACAAGATTTTGTTCCAGATATTTTATTGCGTACACGTGCATGTCTTCTTTGACGTGAAACGTTTTTTGATTCTTTTTTTATCATAATCTTAACTCCTTTACCTTATGCTGCCTTTTTTCCTTCTTTACGACGAATATGTTCATTTTTATAACGAATACCTTTACCTTTATAAGGTTCTGGTTCTCTTACTTTTCGAACATTCGCCGCAAATTCAGATACTCTTTGTTTATCAATACCACTAATAGTTAGTTCAGTATTGCTTCCTGATTCTGCTTTTAAATCACTTGGTACTTCAATTACAACAGGATGAGAATATCCAGCATTAATTGTAATTTTATTGCCAGCTACATTAAATCTGTAACCAACACCAACAGCTTCTAAATCTTTTTTAAAACCATCAGTTACCCCAATTAGCATATTATTAATTAAGGCATTAGTTGTACCATGTAATTGTTTAGCTTGTTTTGTTTCATTACTTCTTTTAACGATTACTTTATTATCTTCAACTTCAACACTAATTAAATTGTCATAAGAAGTACTAAGTTCGCCTTTTGGACCTTTAACTTTTACTTCATTATTCTCAATATTAACAGTTACACCCTCAGGTATAGTTAATTCTCTTTTTCCTATTCTACTCATAAGTAATTTTCCTTACCAAACAAAGGCAAGTACTTCTCCTCCTAGACCAGCTTCACGAGCTTTTTTGTCAGTCATTAATCCTTTTGAAGTTGAAATGATTGCTATTCCAAGTCCATTTAGAACACGAGGAATTTCATCACTTTTAGCATAAACACGTAATCCAGATTTACTGATTCTTTTAAGTCCAGTAATAACTCTTTCTTTTTTATCTGTATATTTTAGGTCAATAATTAATTTATCACCTTTAGTATCTTTTTCATATTTATAATCAGCTATATATCCTTCTTCTTTTAAAATCTTCGCAATTCCTAAAGTCATTTTACTACCAAGAACTTCTACTTCTTTGTATTTCATTTGATTAGCATTACGAATTCGAGTAAGCATATCAGCTATTCTATCAGCTACCATTTAAATTCCTCCCTTCTTACCAACTTGATTTTTTTACGCCTGGTATTTGTCCTTTATTAGCTAGTTCTCTAAAACAAATACGGCATAATTTAAATTTACGTAAAACACCATGAGGTCTTCCGCATCTTTCACAACGCGTGTAAGCACGTGATTTAAATTTTGGTGCTCTTTTACTTTTTACAACCATTGATTTTTTTGCCATTATTTATTCCTCCAAACTACTTTCTAAAAGGCATTCCAAAGCCTGCAAGTAAATCTTTAGCTTCGTCATTGGTTTTTGCTGTTGTCACAAAAACAATGTCCATTCCTCTAATTTTTAATACATTATCATAATTTATTTCTGGGAAAATTAATTGTTCTTTAATTCCTAAAGTATAATTACCATGTCCATCAAAGGCTGTTTTAGATACTCCTCTAAAATCCCGAACCCGAGGAAGAGCAATTCTAATTAACTTTTCCATAAAGTAATACATTTTTTCTCCTCTTAATGTTACTTTAGCTCCAATTGTTTGTCCTTCCCGAAGTTTAAAACCAGCAATTGATTTTTTTGCTTTAGTAACAACTGGTTTTTGACCTGCTAAAGCTTCTAAATCTTTAACAGCTGCCTCAATGAATTTTGAATCATGAGAACCTTCACCAACTCCCATATTGATAACGATTTTTTCTAATTTAGGAACTTCCATTATTGATTTGTAATTATATTTTTTCATTAAAGAATCTTTAATTTCTTTAGTATATAAATCTTTAAAATTACTCATAACTTTACCTCCTAATTAGCTTTCTTTTCTTTTTTAGTAGTCTTTTTCTTATCTTCAGTAATTACTTTAACATTAGATACGTGAATTGGTGCTTCGATATCTCGAATTCCTCCAGTTTCGCCTTGACCATTAGGTTTAATATGCTTTTTAACGATATTAATACCTTCAACAATAACTTTATCTTCTTTTCTTAAAGTTTTTATGACTTTTCCTTCTTTGCCTTTATCTTTTCCAGCTAGAATTTTAACTTTATCGCTAACTTTAACTTTCATATTAACCTCCTATAATACCTCAGGAGCAAGGGATACAATCTTCATGAAATCTTTTTCGCGAAGTTCTCTTGCCACTGGTCCTAAAACACGTGTTCCCACAGGAGTTTTATCATCTTTGATTAAAACGCAAGCATTATCATCAAATTTAATATAACTTCCATCTTTACGACGAATTCCTTCCACACTTCTAACAATTACTGCTTTAACTACTTTACCTTTTTTGATGTTACTGTTAGGAATAGCTTTTTTAACAGTAGCAACAACAGTATCACCAATATAGCCATATTTTACTTTGCTGCCACCTAGAACTCTAATTACACTTACTTCTTTAGCTCCAGTATTATCAGCAACTTTTAAACGTGTTTCTTGTTCAATCATTGTGATACCTCCTTATAGAACCACAGCTTCAGTTATTACTTCCACAAGTTCAAAACGCTTAGTTTTAGAAAGTGGTCTTGTACTAACTATTTTAACTGTGTCCCCTTCTTTAGCTTTATTTGCCTCATCATGGGCAGTATATTTTTTAGAATATTTAACCCGTTTTTTGTATAGTGGATGCTTACGATAAGTTTCAACTAAAACAGTAATAGTTTTATTATTTTTTGCACTTACAACTTTTCCAACTAATTCTTGTCTTTTAGTTTCGGCCATTATTTAGCACCTCCATTATTTAATGTTCTTTCTTTAAGAATGGTTTTCATTCTTGCCACTTGTTTTCTTAAAGCTTTTATTTGGTGAGGTTTATCTAGAGAACCAGTAGATTGTTTTAAACGTAGTTCAAATAATTCTTTTTTAGCTTCTGTTATTTTAGTATTTAATTCTTCATCAGTTAATTTTCTTATTTCTTCTACTTTCATTACTAGTTACCTCCTTGTTCCTCTTTTTTAACAAATTTACATTTGATTGGTAGTTTATGAGAAGCAAGTCTTAAAGCTTCACGCGCAACTTCTTCTGATACTCCATCAATTTCAAACATAATTTTTCCTTCTTTAACAACAGCTACCCAATCTTCAACGTTACCTTTACCTTTACCTTGACGAGTTTCAAGTGGTTTTTTAGTTAAGGCTAAATGAGGGAAGATGTTAATCCAAACTTTTCCACCACGTTTCATATAACGAGTCATGGCAATACGAGCAGCTTCGATTTGGCGAGTGGTAACCCAAGCTCCTTCTTTCGCTTGTAAACCATAAGCTCCAAAATGAAGTTCGGTATTTCCTTTAGCATGACCATCATAAGATAGACGATGTGGTTTACGATATTTAGTTCTTTTTGGCATTAGTGGCATTATCATTACCCCCTTTTGCTTTATTTTTAGTAGGAAGAACTTCACCTTTGTAAATCCATACTTTTACGCCGATTTTTCCGTAAGTAGTATCCGCTTCACTTTGAGCATAATCAACATTTGCTCTTAAAGTATGAAGAGGTACTGTTCCTTCCGTATAACCTTCAGTTCGAGCCATTTCCGCTCCACCTAATCTTCCTGAAGTTGAAGTTTTAATTCCTTTTGCTCCCGCTTTCATTGTATTTCTAATTGCTCTTTTTTGAGCACTTCTAAATGGTGCTCTGGCCTCGATTTGAGAAGCAATATTATCAGCAACTAATTGCGCACATAAATCAGGATTTTTAACTTCCACAATGGAAATATAAACGTCTTCTCCTACTAATTTAGAAATTTTCTTTCTTAATTTGTCAATATCTTCTCCACCACGACCGATGATAACACCAGGTTTTGCAGTATTAATTGTGATATCAACTCTTTTGGCTGTTCTTTCAATAATTACTTTAGCCACAGCCGCATTCTTAAGTTCTTTCGCTAAGAACTTTCTAATTTTTAAATCTTTATTTAATTTATCACCAAAATCTTTTTTAGGGGCATACCAATTTGATTCCCATTCTTCAGTGATTCCTAGTCTAAGACCTTTAGGATTTACTTTTTGTCCCATCTTAAACCTCCTTAACCTGGTCACTTACTTTTACAGTAATGTGACTTGTTCTTTTATCTCTGCGATCTATATTTCCCTTAGATCCATAATGAATTCTTTTATAAACAGGACCTGGATTAATAAAGCATTCAGAGATTACTAAACTATCTTCGTTAGCACCGTTATTATTTACGGCATTAGCAACAGCTGAGTTTAATACTTTTAAAATTAAACGGCTGGCTTTAGTATTAGTTGTATTTAATATTCCTTGTGCAGTAACGACATCTTTTCCTCGAATTAAATCAAGAGTCATTCTTGCTTTACGAGGAGCAATCATTGCACTTTTATGTATTGCATAAGCTTCCATATTTTACTCCCTTCCTACTTTTGTCCTGCATGTCCCGTAAATTTGCGAGTTGCCGCAAATTCACCAAGTTTGTGTCCAACCATATCTTCAGTTATATAAACAGGAATAAATTCTTTCCCATTATGAACCGCAATTGTATGTCCTATAAAGTCAGGATAAATTGTTGAACGACGAGACCATGTTTTAATAACTTCTTTTTTATTTGCTTTATTTAATTCTCGAACCTTATTTAATAATCTATCAAAAACATAAGGTCCTTTTTTCAAACTTCTTGCCATAAAATCAATTTCCTCCTACTTTTTCTTACGGCTAACAATAAGTTTGTCAGACGCTTTCTTATTTTTACGAGTTTTAAGGCCAAGGGCTGGTTTACCCCAAGGAGTAACTGGTCCTTTTCTTCCGACTGGCGCGCGGCCTTCTCCACCACCATGTGGATGGTCATTAGGGTTCATAACTGAACCACGGTTGGTAGGACGAATTCCCATATGACGTTTACGTCCTGCTTTTCCTAAATTAACTAGTTCGTAATCTTCATTACCAACTACACCAATAGTAGCCATACAAGTTCCTAAAACTTTTCTTGTTTCACCACTTTGTAATCTTAACATTACATATTTGCCTTCACGGCCTAAGATTTGCGCACTTGTTCCAGCTGCTCGACACATTTCGGCTCCTTTACCAGGTTTAAGTTCAATGTTATGAACTACTGTACCAACAGGAATGTTTTGAAGTGGTAAAGCATTTCCAACTTTAATATCAACATTTTCGCCACTTTCAATAATCATTCCTACTTTTAAATCTTTAGGAGCTATAATATATCTTTTTTCCCCATCTTTATAATTGATTAAAGCTATATTAGCACTTCGATTTGGATCATATTCTATTGAAGCAACTCTTCCTGTAACATTAAATTTGTTACGTTTATAATCGATAAGACGATATTTTCTTTTTGCTCCGCCCCCGATATGTCTAACAGTCATTCTTCCTTGATTATTACGTCCACCTGATTTAGATTTAGATACTAATAAGGATTTTTCAGGAGTAGAAGTTGTTATTTCTTCATTAGTTAAGGTAGTCATCCCACGTCGACCATTAGTCGTTGGTTTATATTTTCTTATTGCCATAATTTACCTCCTAATAAATTTCTATTGACTGTCCACTTTCTAAAGTAACAATCGCTTTCTTATATGTTTTAGTTTTACCAGTGTATCTTCCCACTCTTTTTTTCTTTGATTTTGTATTTAAAGTATTAACTTTTTTTACTTTAACCCCAAAAGCAGTTTCAATTGCTTTTTTAATTTGCGTTTTATTAGCAGATGCTGCAACTTTGAAAGTATAGATACCATTTTTCATATTAGTTGCTGATTTTTCAGTAACAACTGGACTAATTATAATATCAGTATAATCTTTCATTATTTAAGCACCTCCTCAATTTGATTTAATGCTGCTTCATCTAAAACTAATTTATCAGCATTAGTGATATCATAAACATTTACCTCATCACTATTAATAGCATAAGCATAACCTAAGTTACGAGTTGCCATATATAAGTTTTCATTTTCTTCATTTGTAACGAATAATGTTTTACCATCTAATTTTAAATTAGCCATAATATTAACAATTTCTTTAGTTTTTAAACTATCTAATTTAATATCATCAATTATAACTAATTCTTTGTTTTTTAATTTATAAGATAAAGCAGTTTTTAAGGCTAAAACTCTTTCTTTTTTGTTCATTTTGAAGCCATAATCACGAGGAGTTACACCAAAGACAGTTCCTCCACCTCGCCAAATTGGGCTTCGAGATGAACCAGCGCGAGCTCGACCTGTTCCTTTTTGTTTCCAAGGTTTTCTTCCTCCGCCTGAAACTTCAGAACGGGTTTTAGTTTTATGAGTTCCTTGTCGTTCAGCAGCTAATTGTAAATCAATTGCCTTTTTTAAAACAATATCATTAAATGTTTTCCAAATAGAATCATTTAAAGTTACATCTTTAACTTTTTCACCTTTAAGGTTAATCATTTCTACTTTAGCCATTAATTCTCACCTGCCCCTTCTTCTTTTACTTCTTCGGCAGCTTCTACTTTTTCTTCTGCAGTTTCTTCAGTTTTTACTTCTTCAGTTTTTGTTTCTTCCGTTTCTTCAACAACTTCATCAACTACAGTTTCTTCTTCATAACTAACTAATTCTTTAGCTTCCGCTTTTTCATTTTTCTTAATAGATGATTTAATAAATACTAAAGAATTTTTAGCTCCAGGTATACTTCCACTAACTAAAATATAGTTTTCGTTAGTATTTACTTCAATTATCTCTAAGTTTTGAATAGTTACAGTTTCAACACCCATGTGACCAGAAAGTTTTTTACCTTTCATAACTCGCATTGGTCGCATTGTTCCCATTGAACCTGGTCTTCTATGATATCTTGAACCATGAGTTTCTGGTCCTCGAGATTGATTGTGTCTTTTAATAACACCTGTAAATCCTTTACCTTTTGAAGTTCCAGTTACATCAACATATTCACCAGCTTCAAAAATTGAAGCATCAATAGTATCGCCTAAATTGTAAGTTCCTTCCACATTTCTTATCTCTTTTAAGAAGCGCTTAGGAGTAGTATTTGCTTTTTTAACATGACCAACTTCGGCTTTAGTGGCATGTTTTTCCTTTTTCTCAACAGTTGCAACTTGAATGGCTTTATAACCATCTGTTTCTTCACTTTTAACTTGTGTTACCACATTTGGTTCTACATAAACAACTGTGACAGGAATTAATTTTCCATCTTTTGTGAAGACTTCAGTCATTCCGACTTTACGTCCTAAGATTCCTTTCATTATTTTTCCTCTTTTCTACTTATAATTTAATATTAATATCAACACCACTTGGAATATCCAAACGCGTAAGTGCCTCAATTGTTTCTTTACTTGGATCTTTAATATCGATAAGTCTTTTGTGAGTTCGACTTTCGAATTGTTCTCTTGAATCCTTATCCTTATGTACCGCTTTTAACACTGTATAAACTTGTTTTTCTGTTGGAAGTGGCACAGGTCCTGAAACAACGCCCCCAGTTCTTTTTACAGTTTCGATTATTTTTCCACATGCTTGATCTAACATTCTGTGATCGTATGCTTTTAAATTAATCCGAACTTGTGTTTTTGACATTATTCATGTCCTCCTTTCGCCTATATCTAGTATAGACTCGCTCCGTAACGAATTACCTGATATCAAGATTTGTTTTAACAACTCATCCTAGTGTATCAGCAACCTCGCACATCTAAGCAGTCATACAAAATCAATTATAGCAATAAATTATATGATAATCAACCCCAAATTTCCCTAAATTAGTTAATTTTTTGAAAAAAAGTTAAATTGACTAAATTAATTTAATATGTTAATGTATGTAAACAAGAAAGGAAAAAGATAAATGAATAAAGAATTTGATTTAGAAACAATTCTATCAGTTACAATAGGTATATCTTTAGTAGATGATTTTAATAAAGTTATAGAATTAGCTCAATATGTTTATAATGATGAATTTATTAATGATTATGCTCTTGTGTTTTTAAAGGATGACTTAAGAGATTACATTCTTGAGTGTCATAAAGAATTAGCTGGTCTATGCCCTCCACCTAGTTATGTTTATTATAAAGGACATAAACAAATAAAACTTAGTTTACTATCGGCATGGATAGATGAGCTAAAGAAAATTTTTGGAACCAAATTAGAACTAACTCCTAAAAATGAAAATATGACATTAATAAAAATCTACCAGCTAAGCTGGTAGTTTTATTAAGCACTAAAAGTGCCTCTTACTGGCCGCGCTATATTGCGCTCCGAATTTGCCTAACTCCTGCACTACTTTTACTACTTGCTATTATTTAAATAGCCTAAATTGTTTTACTTTCTTTCCTGTGAATGGGTCTATGTACTCTTTACTACTCATATCATCTGCTAGTTTATCTTCTTTTAATTGATTCGCTATATATTCTTGTATTGCTTTTGTATTTTTTCCCACTGTATCTACATAGTACCCTCTACACCAAAATTGTCTTTGCCCATATTTATATTTCATGTCTGCATGTCTATCAAATATCAATAATGTACTTTTTCCCTTGATATATCCTATTGCTCCTGATACACTCATTTTTGGTGGTATACTTATTAACATATGTACATGGTCTGGGCACAATTCTGCTTCTATTATTTTTATTTCCTTTCTTTCACATAACATTCTTATTATTTTTCCAATATCCACTCTTAATTGATTATATATTATTTTTCTTCTAAATTTTGGAGTGTAAAAGTCAATATAAAAATGTACAAAAAGTGGAAAATAACTATGTACAAAAAAGTGAAAATAAAATATACCTGTT
>CANQLL010000003.1 GCA_947624705.1 uncultured Bacilli bacterium
ATTATTGAACGTTTTAATCGTACTTTAAAGTATTATTATCGTCCTAAAGGTGGTTTTTCTTCTCTTGATAATGCCAATTCTTATATGGTTTTATTTGCTACTTATAATAACTTCTTAAGACCTAACAAATTTTTAAATTGGAAAACTCCGGTTGAACTTCCTGAACTTAATGGTATTTCCAACATGCCTAACAAATGGATTGAACTTCTTAACCTTGGTTACAAGTATTCGGATATTTACGCTTAAGTTAAAAATTGTTTTATTTAACTTCTTTTCATCATGCCTTTTTTTATTAATTACTATTTTCAAAGAACTATTTTTCTATCTTTTTTGATAGATTTATATTAAAATTTTCATTTTAATATCTTTTTCTTCTAGTATGACTTGTTTTCCATAAAACTTTTCACACTATCTCGGCTTATTTTCGGTTTATTACCCTAGATTAATAACTAAAGGAACATTTAAATCTATTTTATCATTAACATTTAAAGATGTAGATATTACTTTGCCATAGCCATTTATTTGATAATTTAAGCCAATCATTTTACATAAAGTTATAATATCATTGCGGCTCCAACCCGTAACATCAAGCATTGTATAAGTATTTTCATTAGTTAAAATAAAGACTTTACTACCCGAAACTACGACCGTATTTTTTAAAGGATATTGATTTACGACCCGATCACCATTTCCTAAAATTATTGGCGTTAAGCCTAAAGAAGTTAAATTATCTTTAGTTTCCGTCACATTTTTACTAATATAATTATTTAAAGTAATAATTTTACTACTATCTAAAGCACTTTCTGTTTCGGTAATATTTTTATACTTAGCTACTTCTTCAACTGTTGTTTTAACTAAATTAGCGACTTCACTAATTGGTCCGACAAATTTTTTCGTCGCTATATACAAAATATATTGGGGATCATCTTTAGGAAAAATTCCTGAAAAAGATCGAATATAATCATATTCTCCTGTTTCATAGCCGCCACTTGGTGAAGCTATCTGGGCTGTTCCTGTTTTTCCAATTAAAGTAATATTATCAGCTTTATAATATTTAGCATCAGTAAGTCCACTATAAACGACATCATACATTAAATCTTTTAATTTATTAGTTGTTTCAATACTCGCAATTGTGGCAACTTCCTCTTTTTTGCCACTTTCAATTACTTTTCCCGTTTGCGAATCTACAATTTTATCAACAATATAAGGTTTTAACATTACCCCATTATTAGCTACTGTTGTTAAACCTTGAATCATTTGAATCGGGGTTACTAAAATACCTTGACCAAAAGCCGCATTAGCTAGTTCAATATCATATTTAAAATTAATTTTACCCGTAGCTTCTTTAGGTAAAGCAATACCCGTTTGTTGACCAAAACCTAATCTAGTATAAAATTCTTTTAATTTGTCACGTCCTAATTTAAAAGCTAAATTAGTAGCAGCCGTATTAGAAGAATAAGCAAAACCTAAATCAAAAGAAATTCGCCCCCAACCGACTCCTTTATTAAAGTCTACAACTTTATCATCACCAACATTAATAGTTCCGGACATATAGGTATCACTACCATTATAAACACCATTTTCCATCGCAGCCATAAACGAAAAGACTTTCATCGTACTTCCGGGTTCATAGGTATAAGATACTAATGGATTAATATAACTTTCAATCCCCTCTAAGGTATTTAAATTAAAAGTTGGTTTTGAGGCAGAGGCCACAATAGCTCCCGTTTTGGCATCAGCTATTGTCATCGTTAACCATTCAGCACTATAATTTTTTAAAAGTTCCGTAATAGAGTTTTCTAATAAAATTTGAATATTATTATCAATCGTTAAATAAATATCTTTTCCCGTTACTGGTTCTTCCGTTAAAGACGGAGTATTGGGCATTTGATAACCATTAATATCTTTTTGATATTCCGTATAACCATCTTTTCCTTTTAAAATATCATTATAATATTCTTCAATGCCCATTTCGCCTTTTATTTCTCCCTCATCATCGGCTTTAGCATAGCCGATGATGTAAGGCGCAAAAGCTCCCATTTTATAATATCTTTTGGTAGAAGAAATAAAATCTATTCCCGGTAAATTTAATTCTTCAATTTGACTTTTTAAAAGTTCGGTAATTCCTCGGCCTCCTGGACCTAATTCCACTTGATAAACATCTTTATTTAAAAGTTCTAAGATTTGTTCTTCACTCATGTTTAAAAGTGGCGCCAAAGCGGCGGCGGTGGCTTGTTTATCAACAACATGTTGGGGATTATTTTCATCCGTTGTTCTTTTTGGAGAAAGATAAGCAATAACTGTATAAGAATTAACACTCTGGGCTAAAATTTCCCCATTTACATCATAAATCGTTCCGCGTGATGCAAATAAAGTTTCTTTCGCCGTATTACGATTATTGGCAAAAGCCGTTAAATTAATTCCATCCACTTTTTTACTTGTTGCCACATACACAGCTCGATAACAAGTAAAAATAAATAAAAGAACAATACAAAGAATAAAATATTTATTTATTTTAATTGTATTGTTCTTTTTTCTTTTCATAATGTTCTCCTTAATTACTATCTGTTATCACTTTGATATTGTCATTATTATAAGATAATCCTTGTTCATTTGCAACTTCTTGTAATTTATCTAAAGAAGCTAATTCATTTATTTTCATATTTAAACTTTCATTTATACCACTTTGCGTATTAATTTTTTCTTTCATTTGTTCTAATTCAATACTAGTTTCAGAAAGTAAAGATTTCGTAAAAACGCTAATTAAAGGAGTAGCTACTAATAATATGGCAAACAGAAAATAAATTATCTTTTCGCCTCTTAATAATTTTAATTTTTTTCCTTTTTGTTTACTCATATTCTTAAATCCTTTCTATAACTCTTAATTTAGCACTTTTACTCCGAGAATTTTCTTGCAATTCTTCCAAACTTGGAAGAATTGGCTTTTTATTGATAATTTTGATTAAAGGTTGATATTCTTCGGGAATACTCGGAAGACCTTTAACCATTTCATTAACTTCACTATATTTTTTAAAAATCTTTTTGACAATTCGATCTTCTAAAGAATGAAAAGTTATAACACATATTCTTCCCTTTTTTTTAAGAAGAGATATTGCTTGTGGTAATACTTCTTCTAACACTTTTAATTCTTGATTAACTTCAATTCGAATTGCTTGAAATATTTTTCTTTCGGGGTGATTTTTAAAAAAGTAATTAGCACCAACTGCTTCTTTAATGATATCAACTAATTCTAAAGTAGTTTTAATATTAATTTGTTTTCTTTTTTTAACAATTAAATTAACAATTACTTTAGAAAGTTTTTCTTCCCCATAAGTATAAAATATTTTTAGAAGTTCTTCTTCTGAGTAAGTATTTACAACTTCATAAGCTGTAAGAGCTGCTTCTTGATCCATGCGCATGTCTAAAGGCGCATCTTGCATAAAGCTAAAACCTCTTTCTTTATTATCTACTTGCGGTGAGGAAAAACCTAAATCAAATAAAATACCATCAACTTGAAAAACATTTTCTTGCGCTAATAATTTTTTCATGTCTTTAAAATTAGCGTGAAATATTTTGTAATTGTCCCCTATTTCTGATAAAACCTTATCAGAATAATTAATTGCTTCTTGATCAGCATCAAAGGCGAATAAGAAGCCCCTTTTTAATTCTTTTAATATCTTTTTACTATGACCAGCATATCCCATTGTGGCATCGATATACACGCCATCTTCTTTGATATTTAAATTAGCTAAACTTTCTTTAAGTAAAACACTATAATGCATGATTAACCCACTTCCGCAAAAAGATTCTCCGCTATTTCATCAAGTTGTTCAGAGTTTTCCTTTAAGAAATTAGTCCAAGCTTCTTGATCCCATACTTCAATTCTGTCATTGGCGCCGATTATAACACATTCTTTAGTTAAATCGGCATGACCAATGAGCGGGGAGGTTATATTAATGCGACCTTGACGATCAACTTCGCATTGCGTGGCACCAGAAAAGAAGGATCTAATGAAAGTACGAGCATCCTTTTTAGTAAAAGGCAAAGTGTTTAATTTATCAACTATTTTTTGCCAAGCTTCATTTGGATAAATGTATAAACATTTTTCAATTCCGCGGGTGATAATAAAATTATCACCAAGCATTTCGCGAAACTTAGCAGGAATAATTAAACGTCCCTTATCATCAATGGAATGATGATACTCACCCATAAACATAAAATCCCCCACTTTCTTCCACAATGTACCACTGCTTAACTAAATAATACCCTAATTACCCATTTTTGTAAATATCAATTTTAGATATTTGCTCATTTAGACAAAACTTTACAAAAAATTGACAAAAGAAAAAACTTACCATTTAGCAAGTTTTTTGTCTAACATATTTTAATTCATGATCTAAACTTTCTTTGGAAAGCTTTGTTTTATCTAAAGTTTCTTGATATATATTATTAGCTTGTTCTTCTATTTTAAATATTGCTATATCTGCTAACATATATGTTTCTTGTTCACTACTTGTTAAATCATCTTTTAATCGTTCTTTCATCTCTTGAAATTGGGCTTTATCTTGTTCTAAAGCCGTTAATTGTTTATTACATTTTTCAATTTGCTTTTTAGTTGTCTCATAAAAATCATATGGTATTTTAAATTGAGCTATTTTTTCTTTTAATTCTTTTTCATCTTTAGGAAAAGTCTTTGAATCAAAAGTTAAATCACTTATATAAAGTAAATTTCTGTTCGAATTTTTATTACTACAATAGTGAAGAAGATAATTGGCATTTTGGAAAGAACAATTATATTGTCCTTCTTCTATTTCATCAAAATCATTATTATAAATAAATTTAATTTGGCCATCACTTAAAATTATATTTTGAGAATTTACAGTGCATGGTTGACTTAAAGCTTTTTTGAACATAACAATATATATCCATTCTAAATCTAAAACCTTATCTATATTTTTAATTTTAAGTAAATTGTTATAAATTAAATCTATACTAGCATAATTTAATTTTAAATACTCAGCAAATGCTATATAATTTTGTAAAATTGTAATTGGTTCGACAACAAATTCTTTTAAAACATCTTGATAACTTAATTCTCTTAATATTTCTTTTTCAGTTAAAGCTATTTCTAAAGATATTGAATTTTTAATATTCTTAAATTTGTTCTTATTTATTAATTGTAAGATTGGGGTATTAATATCATAAGCAGATTTTTCTAAATAATCTAATAAATATTTTAAATCTCTATCTTTTTTAGAAAAGTTTTTTCTTAAATATTTAATACTTTTAAAAAAATTCCCTAATTCAATTGTTTCAATTTCTCTATCTTTACTATCTTTTATTATTTTTGTTAAGGTTAAAGCTGTATTTATTCTGACTTCTATCATATTAATTACTTCCTATCTTTTTAAAGTTAAACTTTTACTATAATCATTTATTAATTCTAAAGCATAACTTTCTTGCTTATAGAAAATAGCATAAGAATTATAAACTTTTTTAATATCTATTCCTAAATTAAGTAAATAATTAACACAATTTTCATCAATTGTTTTATTTAATAAAATATACATATATATTTCCCTTTCATAGATTGTATCTTAACATTAGTTGTATTAAATTGCAAGAAAAAACAATAAGGACTATTGCTTATTATTTAATTGCTCTAATATAAAATAATTAATATTTGATTCAATGGCAATTTCACAAGATATTTTAATTATTTTTTCTATTCTTTTTTTATTTTCTTTTAATATTTGATTTTTACATACAAAATGTTGAAGAAAAGTTTTTTTAATTAATCTTTTTTCTAAAGATTGATAAGTTTTTAAGTAAATTTTATTATTAGTTAAATTGATTATATAACCGATAATTCCTCCAGCCAAGCCAGGAATTATAAAAAGTAAAGGTTGAAAACTAGAACTTATTACTAAATTTAATGGTAAACTAAACAATAAAATGGCAAAACTTAAACCTATTAATATAGATAATAAATAATTTAATATCTTTAATTTTCTATTTTTAAATTTTTTAAAAATATTAAATAAAGATGATTTATTATTGATAATATCTATTTCATCTTGATAATTATGAATTTTATTTCTTATGTTTTGAATATTTTCTTCTAGCATTTGTTTAGATTTTTTACTTTTTAAAGGGATATCATAATTTTTTAAGATATATTCTAAATAAGGATTATCATGTTTAGAATAATTTAAACTTTTTTCTAGCATTATAACTTGACTATCTAATCTTTTTATTTCCAAAAGGCAATTAATTTCTTCTTCTAATATTTCTTTTTGATTTTGAGGATTACAAAATCCTAGCATCTTTAATTTATAATTTTTACATCGATAAAAAATAATGGTACTAATAATTCCTATAACAAATGTTAAAACTAACCAGATAAGAAGTTCTAAAAAAGATAAATGAATTCCTTTTATATATAAAATAAATAAAGCTAACATAATAATAAACCAAGAAATTAACCAAAAAATAAGTAATGTATAAATTTTTTTAGAAAACTTATTTCTGTTAAGAATTTGCATTTCATTTTTTAACTTTTTAATTTTATTTTGATGTTCATTTAAATTATGTTTTAAAACTTTAAAAATTTCATCCATCATTAATCCAAAATTCATATTTACTACTCCTATTATTTAGATAATAGTAACATAAATATATATTTAAACAAAAAATTTGTCTTAAAATAACAAAATTTGTTTTTTTAAATAAATTATTATTATTTTATTTATTTAAATTTAATTTTAAACATATTTTAGCTAATTTAAGACAAATTAAAATAATAAACATTAATGCTTATTATTTTTGGTTCTAGTTAATTTAGGCCCATCTATTTCTAACCTAGAACTATATTCATTTTCCTTAATTATTGTTTTATTAATTTCTTTAATTTCATCATTATTATTTTTTTCTTTTTCTTGATTTTCCATTTCTTCTAAAACACAATAATTAATATCAGCTTTTATTCCTAATTCACTTGATTTAGTTATTAAATTGTTAACTTCTGAATTATAATTGGAAAGAGTTTTGTCATTTCCTAAATCATTAAAATCAGGTAAACTTTCTTTGTTTAAATCTTTAACAATATCTTCATATGCTTCAAGATAAATTTTATTCTGCCATTTTTTTATTCCATAACCTACTGTTCCCCCAATAATACCCGGAGCTGCAATCATAGTTATGGCTAAAGGGAAAGCCATTTGATAATTAGATGATAAGCAAACTAATGCTAATGGCAAAACTTCAATTAGCAATCCGGCTGTTAGTCCTCCGCCAATAGCTTGAAAAAAATTAAATCTTTTCCAACTTTTATTTTTAACATCACAAAAATTAGTTAATAAAATGCTTTTATTATTTATATTATCTATTTCTGCTTGAATATGATTTATTTCTTGTCTTATTTTTTCTATTTCCAATTGTATTTCTTCTTTAGACCTAGAATCTTTAATAGCTAAATTATAACTTTTAAATAAATTTTCTAAATAAGGATTTTGTTCATTAGAAAAGTCTAGACATTTTTCTAACATTTTAGTTTGACTTTTTAATTTGGCAATTTCTAAATCATATTTTACATCTTCTATTAAAAGTTCTTTTTGGGTTTGGGCTTTAGAAAATTCTTTTAATTTATTTTTATAATCATATTTTTTATAAAGATAATTAGTACCAAGAGCACCAACTCCTAAGGAAATTGCTGTATTTACTAACAGATATAAAGGTGATGCTTTTAATAAAGCAATAACAATAACACTAATCGCCCAAATTAACGCACTTATAATAGCCATTGTAGTCAATTCATCTGTCCACTTATTTCTTTCAATAATTTTTTGCTTATATTTTAACTGGGCTATTTTTTCTTGATTTTTAGCTAAATTTCCCGATAATTTTTCTTTTATTTTATTCATCATTTCACTATATTGCATTTAAAACCACTCCCGACAAGTAAATAATAACATAAAACTTACTTTAACTTCAATAAATTATTTCATAATTAAATTATATATATCATCAATTGCTTTTTTCTTATTTTCATCTTTCATATTATTACTCATTCTTTTTAAAATTTCCGGATTAGTTTCAATTGTTTCTAAAAATTTTACAATTTGTTTCGGATGTTCAGCTTTTAAAGCATATTTTTTATTAACTAAATATTTATAATTACCTTTTTCTTGTCCCGCACTTTTATTAATTAAAATCATTGGTTTTTGTAAAAATAAACATTCCGTTACTGTTAGTCCACCCGGTTTAGTAACAACTACATCACTGGCCGCCATAAAGTCGATAACATTATCAACAAAACCATATACTTTAACATTTTTAGCTTTGGTCTTAGTCACTATTTTTTGCACTTTTTTCTTTAATTCATTATTTTTACCAGCAATAAAAATAAGATTAAAATTAGCGTAATTTACAATAGCTTTAAAGAAAGGCAAAGAAACATTAGAGTTATTACCGCCCCCAAAAAATAAAATCGTTATTTTATTATCTAATTTTAATTTTTCTTTAGCTAACTGCGGATTATTTTGAACACTAAATTCATCTGAAATAGGAATTCCAAATACTTTTATTTTATTTTTATCTATTCCTTTTTTAATTAATTCTTTTTTCATTTCTTTATTACCAACAATTAAAGCTTCTTCTACTTTATTAGCTTTAAGCCAAGCTTCATGTAAATCATAATCGGTAATAATAGTATATAATTTAGAATTAATTAAATTATGTCTTTTATAACGAGATGCCAGCATACTAGCAAAAAAATGGGTTGAAATAATAACATCTGGATTAAATTCTTGGATTTTTTGTCTTAATTTTTCTTTATCAAATATATGATAACATAAACTTTTCATTCCTAAAGAACGCCATTTATGATTATAAAAACGATAGATAAAATCCCAAATAATTGGATTTTTAGCAAACATGGTTTTTTCAAAAATTCCTTTACTAACTTTACGCATAAAAGGAGTGGCATAATCTAAGATATCTAAAGTTTCCACAATTAAATCAGGATTTTTCTTTTTAAAGTTTTTTTCTAAATACATTGCCACCATTTTATGACCATTACCATATGTAGCATAAGGAATTAAAATTTTTTTAACCATTGTTGCCTCACTCCTATTTCTATTATATCTTTATTTTATTTTACTTGCCAAGCAGAAAGTTCAGTTATTTTATCAAGAATGAATAGATATTGTCAAATAAGAGCAAATTTAGCAACTTTAATTATTTATTTTGAAAATTCATGATATTATTTTTATGGTGATACTAGATGAAAAAAGAAATATTTCGGGAATATGATATAAGAGGAATTTATCCTGAGGAATTAAATGATGAAGATGCTTATACTATTGGTTTAAGTTATGGTTCATTTATTTTCGAAAAATATAATCAAAAAGTATGTGTAGTTGGTCAAGATAATCGTTTATCTTCTCCCGCTTTAGCAACTAATTTAATCAAAGGTTTAGTAGATAGTGGTTGTGATGTTTTTGATTTAGGAGTTTGTACTACTCCCATGTTTGCCTACGCCGCCTTAAAAACTAATATTATTTTTGGTTTAATGGTTACAGCTAGTCATAATCCCAAAGAATATAATGGTTTTAAAATGACTTTTGATAATTTAGGAATGGCTCGCGGAAAACAGATTTATGATTTTCGAGATTTTACTTTTAAAAAGGAATTTAAACAAGGCAAAGGAAATGTAACTAAATTTAATATATTACCTTATTATACTTCTTTAATAAATAGTAGTATCAAAATGAATGATAAAAAATTAAAAGTTGTTATTGATCCCGGCAATGGTACGACTTCCCTCTTTGCTAAAGATATTTATCAAAACTTTCCTAATTTAGATATTGTAATGATTAATGATACAAGTAATCCAACGTTTCCCAATCATCATCCTGATCCTAATGTGGCGGAAAATTTAAAAATGTTACAGGCCAAAGTTTTAGAAACAAAAGCTGATATTGGCCTAGCTTACGACGGAGATGGCGATCGCTTAGGTGTTGTTAATGATCAAGGGCAAATTGTTACTACAGAATATTTAATGATTTTAATTATTCGTAGTTTAATTAATAAAGTTACTAATAAAACTTTCTTATATGATGTTAAATGTTCAAAAGTTTTAGAAGAAGAGATCAAAAAATTAGGGGGGAATTCTTTAGAATATCGAACTGGAGCATCTTACACAAGAGCTAAAGTTAATGAAGATAATCTCGCCTTTGGCGGGGAATATTCTGGTCATTTATTCTTTAATGACCGGTGGCCAGGAATTGATTCGGGAATTTATAATGGTCTTAGAATTTTAGAAATTCTAAGTCATTCAGATTTAAAATTAAGTCAAATGTTTAATGATCTTCCTCAATATTTAATTACCCCCGAAATTAAAATTAAAGTAGCTGATAATGAAAAGTTTTCAATTGTAAATGAAATGAAAGTTGAATATGAAAAATTAAATTATCATTTATTAGCAATTGACGGGATTAAAGTTTTTTATGAAAATGGTTGGGTATTATTAAGAGCGAGTAACACAACCCCATGCTTAACTTATCGAATCGAAGCTGATACTAAAGAAAATCAAAATGCAATCAATAATCATTTTATGAGTTTATTGCAAAAGTATTTACTTAAGCAATAAACTTTTTTATTAATTTAAAAAATATAAATGTTGTTTATTTTACATTTATATTTTAATCTAACCAAAATTAATTTCACAAAGCCCTATTTGATATTGATTGGATTATCTACTTCACCCGTACCGGAATATGTTAGATTATCAGTTTTTAGATTGATAACTGGCACCACGGCTCCGATATCATTATTGGCACTGACGTAGCTTAAGGAACCTGGAGTGCTAGCATCTAACACATAAACATGGCTATTAGAATTGTTAGGCGAGGCCGTCCAATAACCATAACTTCTTCTTAAATAATTTTGCTCGGATGCATAAGTATTATATGATAATCCTCCCATTGCTAGTTCATCAGCTGTTATTAAGCCTATTTTACTTTTATATAGTCCCCCATATGTTCTTGATTGTTTATTTTTATTTACTTGTTCCGGACATACCAGGGTTGGGGTTACATTTGTTGAATTTGAAACTAATCTCTGGTACGCTCCATAATATAAAGTTGACGTTGAACTTGTATTATCTACTCCACTTCCATAACTAATATCATTACAAAATAAACCATATGCTATTTGTTCATCATATTCATTTAAATTTGTTTTATACCACTCTTCTAAGGCATTTTTGATTGTACTATTTGTTCCTCCATTTTCATTTGTAAAAGTTTTTGTTCCTTTATTATATGTTACTTGACACGGGGAATTTATTGGACATGAATTTCCTCCACTGGTATAGCCTACTTTTTCATGTTCAGGTGTTGATGACTGCCAAGTATAATAATTATATTTTGAATTATTTGTTAATTTATCTTTTAACATTAATCGGACTGTTCCGTCCCCATTGACTCTTAGAATGCGCCATTCTTGGTCACCAAATTTGACATAGTTATTATCTACTTGACCTCGGAAGATATAACTTGTTCCACTATCATCTTGAGTGGCGTACAATCCACTTCCCGCTTTTATTTGGGCATCTGTTAAACTTTCACCTTCTGGTGGAAATCCTTTTGTGAAGTCAGGGTTGGTTACTTTTGGATAATTGGCTATTATCCATTCATTTAATTTCATTCTTTTAAAATTGACTGTACACTCTGTATCTTTACTTGGACTAGTTATGGTTAATGTATTATTTGCTTCATTATAACTTCCATTTTGTCCATTTGTACATGTTACTCCTTTACTTGAATCATATACATAGCCAGAATTTGGATATACTTTCATTGTTGCCGTTGTTTTATAATCTGTTGTTTTAGTAATGTTTTCTCCTTCACTTATTACATATGGACTGCCGCTACTTCCACTTCCTGTTGCCATTACATCGGCTTTTAAATTGATAACTGGCCGCACTCCGCTAGAAGTATTATTGACAGTAACGTCGTAAAGGTAGCCACTGTTGCCGCGAAGAACATAAGCATTGCCACTACTGAAGTAGTAAGGCGACAGGCCCCACCATGGAACACCCTTATATAAATAATTACTACTTAAAGCATATGGACTACTATAAGCAAATCCTGCATAATTCATCTCATCAGCACTTAATAAACCTATCTTTAATTTATATAATCCTCCATAGGTATGATATCTTGTTCCATTTACTGTTGTGGTGTCTGTATTTGAGTAACCTGTCCCTGCTGTCGGATTTGGACATATTAAAGTGGGTTGCCCATATTTTGATGAACTTTTATTTGCAACTCTTTCGTACGCTCCATAATATGTAGTACTTGCTTCACTTCCACTTGCAAAACTAGTGTCATTACAATATGTTCCATAGGCTATTTTACTATCATAATTTCTTAAATTATTATAATACCATGTCTCTAATTGTGTTTTTACATTACTATTTGTTCCTCCATAAGTATTACTAAAGGTTGCACTATTATTATATGTACTTTGACATGGACTACTTGTTGTACACGGAGTGCTATTATTATATGTATAACCTGTGTACATTCGAGCATTAGATGAATTATTAAATGTATAGCCACCTATATTTTCATCTAATATGATTCTTATTGTTCCATCTCCATTTATTCGCACTATTCTCCATGTCTTTTCGGCAAATTTTACATAATTATTAACATTTCCTCTAAAGTAATAACTTGTTCCAGTTTCATCAGAAGTACTAAATAAGCCACTTCCTCCAACACTATTTCCACTTGCGGGTGGTTCTCCTATGGTGAAATCTGGGGTTACGGTTTTAAGAGTATTATTTTTTAATATTTTATCTACTAAACTTCCCTCTACATATCCATTATTTGCTTTAACATTTATTTTTATTTTTTTACTAGCAGTTGTTTTAAATGCTGAATATCTTCCTGAGGAAAAGGAATACATAGCCATACTTCTATAAATAAATATACTTAATATTGCTACTCCTATAATACTAAACATTGTTACATATTTAAATTTTTTGCTATGTATTCCTTTTCCCTGAACTTTTTTTAATTCTTTTTTATAGTTAAATGGTTTTAACTTTATTTTCTTCATTTTCTTTCATCTCCTATTATGTAAAGTATATTTTCTAGGTTTACATAATAATATTTTAACCCCCCCCGACTTTTTGTCAAGAAAAAGAAGCTTACTTTACACTTTTTTCTTTTGGCAAATGTTAAGCGTTAAAAAAAGAGGTAATCCCCCTTTTATTAATAATAGACTATACCAGCAAGGATTATTGCTAGTAAAATATATAAGACAATGATAAAGTATGCATTGCTGCAACCGCAATTATTGTTATTTTTCTTTTGACAAGATTTTTGTGGTTTGCAACAAGAACTTGAAGTACTCATAGGATACCCTCCTTTATTTAATTTATTAGATAAATGCTCCTACAATGATTATTAAAAGTATGAATAGCACTAGGATTATTGCAGGTCCTAAGCATCCGCAGCCATTGTTGTTCATAAATCATTCCTCCTTTTTTGTCTTTTCACTAATATAGTATACGAAACCCAGAATTTGTGTGAGTATTTAGGTTGTATTTTTCGAAAATGATTGATATAATTGGTTATGTTTAGGAGGAAAATAAATGAAAAAGAAAATTGTTATTTTAGGAGTTTGTATGCTACTTGTAGCTGGTTGTGGAAAAGAAGTTCCTAAATTAAAAGACGGAAGTGAAGCAGTTGTAACACTAAAGGAAGGAAATATTAGTGCAAATGAGTTGTATAGCGAAATAAAAGATACTTATGGTTTATCAACTTTAGTTAATATGATTGATAAAAAAATCTTAGAACAAGAATATAAAGATGATTTAGAAGATGCTAAATCATCAGCTAAAACGCAAGTTGAACAAATTCAAAATCAATATGGTGATAATGCTTTAGCAGCAATTCAACAATATACTGGTTTTTCAACAATAGAAGCTTATCAAGATTATTTATATATTGCTTATTTACAAAATTTAGCTGTTGAAGATTATGCTAAAGCGCAAATAAGTGATGATCAAATTAATAAATATTATGAAGATGAAATTAAAGGTGATATTAAAGTTAGTCATATTTTAATTACTCCAGATGTAAAAGATGATATGAGTGAAGACGATAAGACTAAAGCGGAAAATAAAGCGAAAGAAGAAGCAGAAAAAATCATAAAAGAATTAAATGAAGCTGATGATAAAGCTAAAAAATTTAGTGAACTTGCTAAAAAAAGTTCTGATGATGATGCTACAAAAGATAAAGATGGCGATTTAGGTTATATCAATACCGATACTTTATCAAGCGATTATGATGGTTTTGCTGATGCTGCTTATGCTCTTAAAGATAATGAATATACTAAAGAACCAGTAAAAACAGCGTTAGGATATCATGTTATTTTAAGAACAAAAACTAAAGAAAAAGCTAAATTAGATAAAGTTAAAGATAAAATTATTGAAACATTATCAAGTGATTTAATTAGTAATGATGCTACAACTTCAATCAACGCTTTACAAGATATTCGTAAAAAATATGGTGTAGAAATTAAAGATAGTGAACTTAATAAACAATATTCTAACTACATTCAAAATTCTTTAAGTAGTGCTATTGAACAAAATTCCAGTAAAAATGAGCAAGAATAAGGAACCAATTGGTTCTTTTTTCTTGCCTTTTTTATTTTTATTGATATAATAATCATTCTTAGAAAGAAGGAAAATTATGAAATCAAAAATATTTAAAACAATTAAAAATCCAAAACTTTATGCTTTTGGTTTAGCTAGTATTTTATCACTTAGTTCTTTAAGTGGATGCTTAAACCAAGATACTAATACTGAAATAATTAATAATGAAAATCAAATTACAAATGATGAACAAATAGAACCTATAACTAAAACTTTTAATCCGGGTGAGCATATTATTTCGGAACCTTACTTGTATAACGCAATTAGTAATAAATATCAGCAATATCCTTATCATCCCGGTTATATTATAGTTGACATTGAACAAATTCGTAATGTTGTAACATTTTTTTATCAAAATGAAAAAACTGTAGAATGCACATCTAATGAAAATGGCGAATTTATCGAGTTTGGTACTCCAGTTGAACAAGAAAAAACTTTAACTTTAAAATAACTACCCTTTGGGGAAGTTATTTTATTTTTAAAAAGATTGACTTTCTTTATGCAAATAAATATAATAATAATCACTAGAAATGAGGTATTTATGATAAATTATAATTTTTTTAAGAATAATAAATCTAAATTAGTAGCTTGTAGCTTAGCAGGGATAATGTCATTAGGAATTTCAAGTTGTAATGATAAAACTAAAGAAACAGATGCAAAGACGCCTACGGAAAGAGTCGAGATTACAAAATTTTTTGATGTAGGAAAGCACATTATTTCTGAACCTATTGAATATAGCACTGCCAACATTAGGCAATATCATAATCATCCAGGATATAAATGTGTTGATATAACGTTGGGTGATGGAAAATTTTACCATAGTGCTTTACTCTTTATTAATGATTATCCCGTTGATGTCAAACCAACCCTTAAAAATCAGACGTTAAATTATAATAATTTTGGTACTCCTCGAAATTATTCCGTAGTTGAAAAAAGTATAACAAATAATTGCAAAGAATTTTTACCAGGTGAACATATTTTGTTAGTCCATTTAGAGGACAAAAATATTCAAAACAACCAAATTTTTGAAACTTATGATGGTTATGAAATTATGGGTATAAGCTATGCATCTAATTGGAATCCGATAGTTTTATATGTAAACAAAGAAAATGTTATTTGCGAAATAACTGGTTATGATAAAAACAATAATCCTGAATTTTTAAAGTTTGGTACTCCAGTTGAACAAGAAAAAACTTTAACTTTAAAATAACTACCTTTTTAGGAAGTTATTTTATTTTTAAAAAGATTGACTTTCTTTATCCAAATAAATATAATAATCACTAGAAATGAGGTATTTATGATAAATTATAATTTTTTTAAGAATAATAAGTCTAAATTAGTAGCTTGTAGTTTAGCAGGAATTATGTCTTTAGGAATTTCAGGTTGTAATGATAAAACTAAAGAAACAGATACAAAGACGCCTATAGAAACAGTTGAAAATACAAAGCTTTTTGATGTTGGAAAGCATGTTGTTTCTGAACCTATTGATTATGATACTGCCAATATTAGGCAATGCCATAATCATCCGGGATATAAATGTATTGATATAACTTCGTCAGTTGGATTTTCTTTTAACTATAGTACTTTAATCTTTATTAATGATTACCCTGTTGATGTCAAACCAACACTTAAAGATAAGACCTTAAATTATAATAATTTTGGTACACCTCAAAATTATTCCGTAGTTGAAAAAAGTATAACAAATAATTGCAAAGAATTTTTACCAGGTGAACATATTTTGTTAGTCCGTTTAAAGGATAAAAATATTAAAAACAACCAAATTTTTGAGGCTTATGATGGTTATGAAATTATGGGTGTAAGCTATGCAAATAATTCTGATCCGATAGTTTTATATGTAAACAAAGAAAATGTTATTTGTGAAATAACTGGTTATGATGAAAATAATAATCCTGAATTTTTAAAGTTTGGTACACCAGTTGAACAAGAAAAATCTTTAACTTTAAAATAACTACCCTTTTGGGAAGTTATTTTATTTTTTCAATAAAATCATTTATTTGGTCAATACTATAACCTTTTGTATATAATTTATTTTTTAAATAATATATTAATTCTTCTTTCTTTTCATATTTCTTTTGTAATTTTTGATAAATTAAATTAGCTTCTTTATTAAAATTATTACTATCTTCTATCTTAATTTCTTGAATTAAAAAATTAGTCATTTCATTATTATATCCCTCTTTAAAAAGATAATCTTTAATTTTTCTTTTAAATATTTGTTCACTATTTTTATTAACTTTTAATCTTTTATTAATTATTTTAACAATTTTCTCTTGCCAAATATCAGGTGATATTTGGCTTAATTTTTCTTCAATTAAATTAATATCTAAATCTTGATTAACTAAATCATTTTTAATTTTTAAAGGTCCATTTAAAGTTAAAGTTACTTTATCTTTAATGTAATATCCAATATATTTTTCTTCATCAATATAACCTTCTTTTTCTAATCTATTAATTGTTTTATTAATAATATTTTCTGAATAATTATCTTTTTTTAAATAAGTAGTAATTTCTTTTTTAGTACGCATTTTAAAAGTTAAATATTTTAAAGATTTATAATAACTTTCTAATTCATTATTAAAATTTTTAATTTTAATAAATTCATTTTCAGTTAATGATTTATGATTAAGTAAATTAAATTTTAAAATTACATCATCATATAAAGTTATTTCGGGATGATCTTTAAAAATAATTTTATATTTATTATTATTTAATTTTTGAAATTTAATTATTTGCATAAAACCTCCTACTTTGAAAAAAAGAATATAATTTATTTTTTATATTCTTGACATGCTTTATCTAAAGCATTAATTAATTTATCAATATCTTCTTCTTTATCAGTTCTAACCCCACTGGCAAATTTGTGACCTCCCCCGCCATATAAAGAAGCAATTTCATTAATAACTGGACCGCGCGAACGAATATTTACTTTATAAATATTGGTTCTTTCATCATAAGTTACAAATAGCCAAACTAAAACTTCTTTAATAAAATTAAAATCATTTATCATGTTAGAAGCTGTGGCATGATCAACATTAAATTCATTAATTATTTTATTATCTAATTTAAGATAAGCAAGTCCACTATCTAAAAGGGTTAAATTTTGAGAAAGATAACCATGAAATTTAATTTCATTAATTGGTCTTTCATAAAGCAAAGGATAATATTTTGTAAAATCTAAATGGGATTTTTGAATTAATTGGGTAATTAATTCAAAAGTCTTAGTTGTTGTATAAGGAAGTAAGAAACGATCACTATCCGATACAACTCCTAAGAAAAGATTACGAGCTACTTCTTCTGTTAATCTTAAAGAAGAATTTAAAATAAGTTCAATAATTAATTGACAAGTAGAAGAAGCAGTTTCATCAACCCATTCAATTTTTCCCATTTTATCTTCATAGGGATGATGATCAATTTTAATTACTTGTTTAAATTTAGCATAATCATCAACATCAACTCGACTAATATTAGGAACATCTAAAACAATTAGAATAGCTTTTTCATAATTTGGTTCACCAATTTTATCAAGTTCACCAAAATATTTAAATTTGCTAACCGAAGTTCCAACAGCCAAAACTTTCTTATTTTTATAAGTGGCTTTAATAGTATCTCTTAAAGCCGTTTGACTCGCTATCGCATCCGGATCAGGCCCAATATGGCGAGCAATATAAATTTCATCGGCCATTTTAATGGCTTTAATTATTTTTTTGATTATTGGTTTGATAAAAACCACTTCTTTCTATTAATTAATTAAATCGTAAGTATCAAGAGCAATCATTAATTCTTCATCAGTTGGCACAACATAAACTGGTATTTTAGAATCATTAGTACTGATTAAGCCAAATTTACCAAAAGTCTCAGCATTAACTTTACTATCAATCTCGACACCAAGAGAAGCAACTCTTCTAATAATTTCTTCTCTAAACTTAGGACCCTTTTCACCAATTCCAGCGGTAAAGCAAATGACATCGGCCCCGCCTAAAATATTATTATACATAGCAATATAATTAGCCGTTTTTTGAGCAAAGATATTATAAGCTAAGATAGCTCTTTTATTTCCTTCATCCATTGCAATTTCAATATCCCGGGCATCACTGGATACTCCACTTACACCAAGTAAACCAGATTTTTTATTAATATCATTCATTACTTCATCTAGCGTTTTATTTTCTTTAGTCATTATATAAGGAATAATACTAGCATCAAAATCACCAGCTCTAGTTCCCATCATTACACCTGGAGCAGGAGTAAAGCCCATAGATGTATCTAATACTTTGCCACTATCAATCGCTGCTAAAGATGCTCCACTACCAATATGACAAGAAATAACTTTTAAATTATCTTTCTTTAAATATTCACTAATCGTTTTATTAATAAAACGATGAGAAGTTCCGTGAAAACCATATTTTCTAACTCCATATTTTGTATACCATTCATAAGGTAAAGGATAGATATAAGCTTCTTCTTCCATAGTTTGATGAAAGGCTGTATCAAATACGCCTATCATTGGCGTATTTGGCATATTTTCCATAAAAGCTCGAACTCCAATTAAATTGGCTGGATTATGTAAAGGAGCAAGTTCATTAAATGATTCAATGTCAGCAATAATCTCTTCATTTAATAAAACACTTTTACTATACTTATCCGCGCCATGAACAATTCGATGTCCTACTCCCTCAATATCTTCTAAAGAATCAACTACTTTATTATTAATTAATTCTTCAATTAAATATTTAACAGCCACAGAATGATCTTTTAAAGCAACTTCTTTCTTTATTTTTTCACCATTTACTTTAATACTATAAAAACTATCTTCTATGCCTATTTTTTCAAATAACCCACTTATTAATTCTTTTTTTTCTGGTAATTCAAATAAAGTAAACTTTAATGATGAACTTCCAGCATTTACTGATAAAATTTTCATTTTTCCACCTCACTTCTAATTATACAAAAAAAAAGATAATTACGCTATCTTTTTGTATTAATAAAATTCTTATTTACAGCTATTTTAGGCTTTAAAAATAAATTATCTTCATTAAAAGTTCTTTTAGAATTACTGGTAAAATTATAACCATATTCATTAACTAATTCAAAACGATTTCTTTCAATTTCATCTTGAAAATCTAAAGCCGATTGTTTGTAATGATAATCAACATATTTCATAAATCTTCACCTACTATTAGCTTGTATAATTTTTTAAAAATTATACAGAATATTAATGGTGATAGAAATGCAAAAAGAAGATCCATACTATAACAAACAAATTGCTTGTAGTGTTCACAATTGTCATTTTAATGATTGTGATAATGAAGAATGTACTTTATCTAAAATTAAAATATGTAATATGAATGAAACAGATAAAAAACAAGCAACTATGTGTGATAGTTTTGAAAAAAGATGCGATTAGGCATCTTTTTACAATATATCTTCATAATTTTTTTGATAATCACTTGTTATTTTAATTACTTCGTGATTCTTAAGAGCTTTTTTAATTAAAGTTTCATAATCAATTAATTTTTCATATTCTATACATTTAGTTAATTCAGGATTAATAACCGGATGTTTAGGCACAAAGATAGTACAACAATCTTCAAAAGGTAAAATACTTGTTTCATAAGTAGCAATTTCTCTGGCTATTTTAATTATTTCGACTTTATCAAAACAAGCAACAGGACGAATGACCGGTAATTTAACTACTTCATTAATTACACTCATACTTGTTAAAGTTTGCGAAGCAACTTGGCCAATTGATTCCCCATTAACTAAGACTTTAGCTTTAATATCATGAGCAATGGCCTCACTTATTCGATACATCATCCTGCGCATTATAGTGATTAAATATTCATGAGGAATATTTTTATAAATTTCTTCTTGAATTTCGGTAAAATTAATCACATGCAATTTTAAATTATTATTATATAAACTTAATTTTTTGGCTAGTTCAATAACTTTATTTTTAGCTTCTTGACTTGTATGGGGAGGACTTTCAAAATAAACAGCTTCTAACTTTACTCCTCTTTTAATACTTAAATAACCAGCGACTGGTGAGTCTATTCCACCACTTAACATTAATAAACCTTTTCCTAAAACTCCTACGGGATAACCACCCTTTCCTTTAAAAGTTTCAAAATAAAGATATGTTGCTTCTTTTCTTAATTCAATATTAATTATTTTTTCGGGATGATGAATATCAACTTTAATCTTAGGAATATTTTTAAGTAATATTCCCCCAATTTTAGCACTAACTTCCATACTAGTTAAAGGATAACTTTTATTACTTCTTTTGGTTATAACTTTAAATGTTTGAAATTCATAATCTTTAATTAAATCTAATAAATTAGTAGCCATACTATTAATTGTATTATCAGCAAACTCATAAGCAATAACTATTTCATGAATACCAAATACATTTTGTAATTTATGAACAATTAAATCAAAATTATCATGAGGAATAACAAACATTCTTCCTTTATCAAATTTAATTTCATAATCTAAATTATCTAAAGTAATAACAATATTTTCTTTTAAAGTATTTAAAAATAAACCAATATTTCCTTTTTTTGTTGATAATTCACCATATTTAAGCATAATTAATTTTTGCATGGGGGTTTCTTCCTCTCTAAATCGCAATATAATTTTATAATAAATCTTTTCTAACGTCAAACTTGTGAATCTTTTCTAACGTCATTTCTAACGTCAAACTATTGACTTTCAGATAAATTAAGTTATAATAAAAACCATTAAAGATTGAATTGATAAATGTTTTTGAAGACAACTCCAATGTAGGTATATTTTATTTAAGTGACGAAGAAAGAGGAAAAATAATATCCGAAATAAAAAGTTATATTCATAAAGGGTTTGATCCTAAAATATTAATTGCTCAATGTGAACATAAAATAATTGCTTTAAATGATAGTAAATTGTCTTACTTTTTTGCCAAAAATGTAAAAGGAGCACATGTAGATCTTCATTTAAATATTGCTATTGCTGATAAAGATTATGATATTTTATTTAAATTTGCCCAAAATATTCCTGGAGTTAATGTTGATGCTATAGGTGAAATTTTAGTAAATTCTTTCAATACTAAACTCTTAGAACTTTTTGTTGAAAAGTGTCATCCAACTAAATCATATGAGTATTATAAAGATAAAATACATAAATTATATTATAAGGAATATGATAAACTACAAGATTTGCAATTAAATGAACTATCTGCGGCTCAACGACAAGAAATTAAATTATATAAGATTAATGATAGTATTAAAAGAACAAACTTTTTAAAATATATTAAATAAAGTTTTTATATAAATTTATTTTAGACTAGCATAAAATATTGTCTAAAATTAAAATATATGGTATAGTGAATATGCAAAGGAAATTTGCATAAAATAAAAAGGAACAAATTCAACAATGTCGTGTTAGTTGTTGCCAAAGTATAATTTTGTGAAGTCATCTAAATCATTGCTGAGTTAGATGATTTCTTATTTATATTAAATTTTTAATAATATTAATAAGATACTTAATAAAAAAAGGTGAACTTTTTTTAGAAGACAATGAATAATATTGCATTATTCCCAAAATTTAGTGTATAATTAAATTGGTGATAATATGAATTCTATTTGGCAATATGTTATTATTGGAATTGTTTTAATTATTATAGCTTTAATTGTCGTTAAAATTAATAAAAAAGATTTTGGAGTAGAAATAAATAAATTAATTCAATATCTTGGTGGTAAAGATAATATTATTAATTGTGAATGTAATATGTCGCGTTTTAAAGTAATCTTAAAAGATGTCAGTAAAGCTGATAAAGATGGAATTCAAAAACTTGGAGCCAAAGGAATTGTCGAAGTTGATAATCAATTAAAAATAATCTTTGGCAAAAATGCTAAAGCCTTAAAAAGATATATTGAAGATTTATTGTAAAAGTAAATCTTTTTTAGTGGTGATGTTATGCAAATATATTTAAATTCTATTATTTGGGCTTTAGTCCTATTTCCTTTATTAGTTTTAATTTTATGTATTCCCTATATGATTATAGAATACCATAAATATGGCGCTATAACTAAAAAGAAATTCTTTATTATGTTTTCCTTTATTTTTTATTTATTATGTGTTTATTTTTTAGTAATTTTACCTCTTCCTAAAATAAAAGATGTTGCTTTATATCGAGGAAAATGGTATAACTTAAAACTTTTTGATTTTATTAAAGAAATTCAAGGTAGTTCATCTTTTATTTTAACTAAACCTTCTACTTATATTTCTTTATTTACGACTAATCGGATTGTTGAACCAATATCAAATATTGTTTTAATGATTCCTTTTGGTATTTATTTAAGATATTATTTTAAAAAAGGTTGGTTTACAACTATTATTTATACACTTCTATTTTCTTTATTTTTAGAAATAACCCAATTAACCGGTTTATATTATATTTATCCTCGTCCCTACCGTATGTTTGATGTTAATGATTTATTAACAAACACCATAGGTGGTTTAATTGGTTTTATAATAACCCCAATCTTTTCTAATCTTTTACCAACTGTCTTAGAATTAGATGAAGAAGTATTAAGAAAAGGAAAAAAAGTTTCTTTTTCGCGAAGAACTATTGGTTATTTAATAGATATCTTTTTAATTAATTTAATTCTTTTACTTTTAAAAAATCACTTAAATTATTTAATTATTTTAATTGTTATAATTAGTTATTTTATTTTCAATAATTTAATTTTTAAAGGAAAAACTATAGGAAAAATGGTAGTTAATATTAAAATTAAACAAAAAAGTTATTTAAAATATATATTAAGAAGTATTTTATTTGAAGGATTGTTTATGCATAATTATTTAGTTTTACTAATCTTTAAAGTTCCATCTTTAATTGCTATTTTAATTCAAATAGCTTGTTACTTCTTTTTAATATTTAATATAATTTGTGAAAAATATTATGGACGTAATAGTTTAGTAATTGATAAAATATTAAAATTAGAAATTGTAGATACAATTAAACATGAAGAAACTTATATTATTAGATTATAATTAATGACACTCTTTTATTAATTTCACATAAATTATTAGTGAGAATACATGAAAGGGTGAATAATATGTGTAATAATAATTCAACATCTAATCAAGGTAATTGCATTGCCGATATCTTAAATGTAATATTAATTCTTCAACAAAATGCAAGTCCTGAAAATTGTTTAGATTCTTGTGATCGACCAATGCTTGGAGGCGGGCCTAATTGTTTAATATGTAACACTCGTCCTGTAATGCTTTATACATGCTGCGGCAATGGGGTGCCTTGGACAATGCCAGTTTGTAAAGATACTTCAATAACTTGTTCAAATCCACAAGCTAGTGATAATGGTAATAATTGTTGCTCTTGTGTGTTTAGGGTTGAAAAGATAGATGGAAATTGTGCAACATTTAGAGTTTTAGCTGATAATCCCGAACCAAGTTGCTGTAACTCTATGCCATATATAGCAACAAATTCATTCTTCACAATGAACCTAAGCTGTGTATGTTGCATTAAATGTTTAAGTGATACAACTGTTGATTGTGTTTAAGAAGATATAAAAAAATATGATCACCAAATCATATTTTTTTCTTTTTAAAATATTTACATTCTTTTTGAAGTAGACAATCTTGACATAAAGGATTTTTACTTTTACAAGTATAACGACCAAATAAAACCATTTGATGATGAGTTCTACTCCATTTATCTCTAGGCACCTTGCGCATGAGTTTTTGTTCAACAACAAGGACATTATCATTTTCTTTAGCTAAACCTAATCTTTTAGCTACTCTTTCCACATGGGTATCAACAGCAATAGCGGGGACATCATAGATATTAGCCAGAACTACATTACAAGTCTTACGCCCTACCCCAGGTAAATTTTCTAAATATTTTCGATTGTTAGGAACTTTTCCCTTAAAATCTTTAACTAAAGCTTGCGCAATATTAATAATATATTCACTTTTTTTCGTATAAGTTCCTACTGGTCTAATTATTTCTTCTACATCTTTTTTAGAAGCTTTACTTAAAGAGAAAATATCATATTTGCTAAATAATTCTTTAGTTACCATATTAACTCTAGCGTCAGTACATTGAGCTGATAAGACTGTTGCTATTAAAAGTTCATAATCTTTGCTATAATTTAATTCACAACGGGGATTAGGAACCATAATATCCAATTTTTCTAAAATATTATATTTCATCATCATCTAACCAATCATAATCAAATAATTCTTTTTCTTCTTTTGGTTTATCATTTTTATTCATTAAATGTTTATTAACATCATCCATTGTTTTAAATCCCTTTTTCCCCCACTCATAAATTATTTTATCAATATAGCGAAAATTTCTAACGCCATTATAGATTGCTTCTTTTAAAGCGCCTAAAATTAACTCTTCACTAATATTATTTTCTAACCAGGCATTAACTATTTCATATTCTATAGGAGAAAGTTGCCGATCAAATTCTTTTTCAAAAATATCAAAGATATTTTCTTTCCTACTTTTTTTATTTTCTTCTTTAACCTCACTGGTTAAAGAAGCATATAATAAATCTAAAGATATAGTTTCACTAATTTTCCCATTATCTAAAGTTTTAACTTCCATTTTAATTAATTGTTTATTCATTAAATTATTAAAAGCGTCTAAAATTTCTTTTTCATTTAAACCTAATTTTTGTTCAATATCTTTTAAATTAAATATTTTTTCATCTTCATTATAAAAATATATTATTAGTAAAAATTCATTTAAATTTAAATTATGTTTTAATAACTCTTTAATTATTATAGCTGAAATTACATAGTGTTTAGTATTAAACATATTTTTATAATCTAACATTTTAACCACATTCCTTTATTATCAGTTATATATTTAATTAAAATTTCTTTTTCATTAGTAATTTTTTTATTTAAAATTAAAATAATTAAGCTATCCGTTATATTTTTAATTATTTTAGATGGTTTAATCTTTAAAGCTTTTTGAATATCATCACCATCTATAGCCAGTTCACTCGCTCTTTTTATGGGCATTTCATTATATATTTCATTTATTTTTTTAGAATCTAAGCCTAATATTTTTCCAGAAATTATACAAATATATAAACCATATTTAAATAAAATTCCATAATCTATTTTTCCATAATTTACTACTTCTTTAATAGCTTCACAATTTTGTTTTTCTTCTTTAGTTAAAGGAAAATCATCAGGTAAATTAAGTTGAGCAAACATAGCATTAATATCATCAACGTATTTTAATTTAGAATAAGATATTTTTAAAATATCTAAAATTTGTAATTCTTTTAAATAATTAAATCCTTCTACAGCATTAGGAGAAATTAACATTTTGGTTATTTCTTCTTTTTTACGAGTACCAGAAATATTTTGAATATCTTCTTTATGAACATGAATATATTTAATTATTTCACTATCTATTATTAAATTATGCGTTATTTTTAATCTTAAAGCTCTTAACATTCTTAAAGGATCTTCTTGAAATTTCGCATTAATATCACCAATAACTCTGATTGTTTTATTTTGCAAATCTTCTAAACCATTAACTTTATCTATAATATGGCCATTTATATCCATATATAAAGCATTAATTGTAAAATCTCTTCTTTTTATATCAGGATATAAATCATTAATATATTCTATTTTCGTTGGTTTGCCATGTTCGTATTTTAATTCTTTTCGATAAGTATTAATATCAATCGAATATTTATTAATATTTAATTTTAAAGAACCATAACAAGATGTTTTAAAATCATCATCAGCAAATATTTGCATTAAATCTTTAGGTAAAGCATTAGTACAAATATCAACATCATTAGTCTCGCGATTTAAAATAAAATCGCGCACATAGCCACCTACAATATAGGCTTGATAACCAGCATCTATTATTTTTTGTAAAATTTTTTTTATGTCTTCTGTCATTATTGTCGAGTATATCTCCCTTTCTTTTTTAGCTTATAATGTTTTCGTTAAAACATGACCTTGCATTTCTTTTAATTCAAAATTTTCAGTCTTTTCAAAACTTAATATTAAATCTTTAAGAGTTTCAGTTGTATAAACTATTTCATTTAAAGAATTAGTTGGTAATGGACACTCTTTGTCAGCATTTTCTAAAATTTGCTTTTCATTTAAATAGTATAAAACTTCCCCATTTATATTCATAATCATAACATTTTTAGCATCAGCTTCATGATAAATAAGCGGTTTAGCTTTTTTTTCAATTTCGATAATATCTTTATAATTTTGTTTAGCTATTAATTCTAATAAGTATTGATATTGTTCTAAAGATAAAGAATAAACTTTATAAGTTTTATCCAAATTATATTGCATATTATATTCTAAGTATTGATATAAATTATCTCTGGAAATTTGCGTTCTTTCTGGATTTACTCTGATAACTTTATCTAATTTTTTAAGATAAGATTGATCTAAAGTAATAGTATTATCTAAAATTTGGTTGGTTAAAATTCTATATTTTCTTAAATTATTTTGAAATTCTTCTCTTTCTTTATGGGCTTTAGAACGAGGTATATAAGAGCATTCATTATTAATTAAATTACTATTTTTTTCATTAGTAAATTTTAAAGCTTCTTCATAATTATCAAAAACTTGTTCCACAAGATTATAATTATTACATTGAAAATTAAAATTGTATTGAGGAATAACTTTCTCTAAATCAAAGATTTTCGTTTTATCATCAAAATATATAGGTTGATAAGGAAAAACAACGGCATATTCTTTTTCATAGTCACCATCTATTTTATATATAGTTTTTTCCCCTACTAAATAACATTTTGAAACAATATAACATACAGTAGCTTTCTCTAATCTATTAATGGGTTCAATGATGGGCATAGCGGCATATTTAATGGGATAATTATATTTCATAACTTAAACACCTCAAATTAATTATATAATGACTTTAGGAAAAAAGCTATTTATTTTTCTATTGGAATAAAATAAAAAGAACTATACTGTTAATATTATTTCAGTGACAATTTTTATTATTAATTTTATCTTTTTTAAGAATTTCCTTTTTAATTCAACGCATATTAATAATGGTGATTTTATGTATTTAATCAATATTTTTTTAAGTTATTCCATTATTGGTTATTTATTTGAATTAATAGTTGATTTAATTTTAAAAATTAAACCTAGTAGTGGCATTTTATTTGGACCATGGACACCTATTTATGGTTTTGGTGTTTTAATAATGTTATTTATTAAAAATAAATTACAAAAATTAAATTTAAATAAAGTTTTAGAAATAATTATTTTCTTTTTTATCATCGTTATTACTTTAACTTTATTAGAACAATTAGGAGGAGTTCTTTTAGCAAAATTATTTCATAAAACTTTATGGGATTATCGTAATTTAAAATTTCATATAACTAAATATATTGCTTTAGAAACTTCTTTAGGTTGGGGACTTGGTTCCATAATTATTGCTTATGTTATTCATCCAAAATTTAAAAAAATTTTAAAGAAAATTCCCTTTTTAATCTCCTCTTTAGTTTTTATTGCTTTTGCAATTGATGTAATAATAACAATATTTAAATATATATAGGCTGATAAACAATTCAAGGTATAAATGTCTCATATTATATCTTGAAAGGGGAAATAAAAAATGTTATTTGAAAACAATAATTTTGATGATAACTTTGGGTTAGACTTATCTTTTTTTAATCTAGATTTAGATAGTAAAAAAAATCCTAAATTATATGATGTAAAAGAAGGATTTTTAAAAGGAAATATGTTTAAAAATGAATTTGAGCCTTATAAGAATTATCCAGTAGCAACAATTGTTCCAAAAAATAAAAAAGAAGAATTAGAATTAAAAATATATGAATTAGATTTTGCTATTAATGATTTAAATTTATACTTAGATTTACATCCAGAAGATATGGAAATGTTTAATTTATTTAAAAAATATATTAAAGATGCTAATCGTTATAAAGAAGAATATTTAAATGAAATAGGACCAATTTGTCTTACAGATGTTACTTCTAAAACTTATGATTGGCCCAATACTTGGCCTTGGGAAAATAAAGGAGGTAATATCTAATGTTTAAATATGAAAAAAAATTAAATTATCCGGTTAATTTAAAGAAAAAAGATTTAAAAATGGCTAAATATTTAATTACTCAATTTGGCGGTTCTAATGGGGAATTAGCGGCGGCGTTACGTTATTTTTCGCAAAAATTTACGATGCCTGATGCCAAAGGTAAAGCTTTACTTAATGATATAGCTACCGAAGAATTTGGTCATTGTGAAATGATTTGTACCATGATTTATCAATTAACTAAAGGTGCAACGGTGGAAGAATTAATGAATGCCGGAATTGGCACAAAATATGTAGAACATGGTAAAGCTTTATACCCTACTGATTCGGAAGGAGTTCCATTTACAGCGAGCTACTTTAATGCTGTAGGTGACCCTCTTGCTGATTTAGCTGAAGATATGGCCGCTGAACAAAAAGCCCGGGCAACTTATGAACATTTAATTGATATTGCCACTGACCAAGATATTATTGCCGTTTTACTTTTCTTACGCCAAAGAGAAGTTGTTCACTATAATCGTTTTAAAGAATTATTTGATATGTATCAAAAGCAAGGTTACTAGTAACCTTGCTTTTTATTTTAAGTAAAATCGTTTAATCGTTCGGAAAATCGTTCGATCGTTCAGCAAATTATACTCCATATTTAACTTTTTTCTTTTTTAAAATTAATTTTCTTAAAAAATCAACAGGAATAACTGTAAAAGCTAATAAGATTACAATTAAAAATTCAAAACCAGTTAAACCATAAGTTCTAAACATATTTCCCCCATAATAAATTAAATATATTTGTACTAATACTATGAAAAGAAAAGTTAATAAAAAGACTTTATTTTTAGTAATATTAGCTAAAATATTTAAACGTTCAGTTCTCGCATTAAAAGCATTAAAAATACTAACAAAAATAAATAAAGCAAAGTAAGCAGTCATTAAATATTTATAGTTAGTACCACTACGAATTAGCATTTTAAAAATTGGTAATTTTAAAAATAAAATACATAAAATGGCGGAATATAAACCTGTAAATAAAATTTCACTATACATATACTTATTAATAATCGCTTCATCCTTTTGTTTAGGTGCTTCTTGCATATAATCGCGCAGTGGAGCTTCGAAAGAAAAAGCTAGTCCGGCTAAAGTATCCATAATCATATTAATCCATAACATTTGCATAATCGTAATGGGAGTGTTAATACCGATAAAAGGCCCAATAATCGACATCGCTACCGCACAAATATTAACCGTTAATTGAAAGATAATAAATTTGCGAATGCTTTTGAAGATTGTCCGGCCAAATAAAATAGCTTTGCTAATTGATAAAATATTATCATCAACAATCACTATATCTGCGGCACTTTTGGCCACTTCCGTACCACTTCCCATCGCAAAGCCCACATCACATTTTTTTAAAGCTGGGGCATCATTGACACCATCTCCTGTCATCCCGACAACTAAATTTTGACTTTGAGCAATTTTTACTAAACGACTTTTATCACTTGGTAAAGCCCGAGCTATTATTTTAATGGAAGGTAAGATACTAGCTATTTCCTCATCACTTAAACTACCTAAATCTTTACTTGTTAAAACTAAATCTTTAGAATTATTTATTAAATTAATTTCTTTCCCAATAGCCATGGCTGTTTCTTTAGAATCCCCGGTAATCATAATAGTTTGAATTCCCGCTTCTGTTACTAACTTTAATCCTTCTTTAGCTTCATCTCTTATTTCATCTTTAATGAAAACTAAACCAACTAGAGTTAAATTATCAAAATAATTTAACTCTTTTAAATCTTCATTAATAGCCATTACTAAAACTCTAATTCCCCTATTTGTGGCATTATCTATTTCTTTTAAAATATCTTTTTTATTTAGTAAAACTTTTCTTTTACCCTCTTTATTATAATAATATTTACAAAAAGGTAAAATCTTTTCCTGCGCTCCTTTAATTAGAGAGAGTCTTTTACCTAAATCAATGGTAGTGATAGCATATTTGTTACTACTATTAAAAGGTATTTTATTTATTATTTTAATATTTTGATATTTTTTTTGACAAAATTCCAGTAAAGCTCGATCTGTTATATTTCCGCCAATAATTTTACCATTTTCATCTATTTGACTAGCATTATTAACAGACATGGATAAATCAACTAAATATTCTAACTTTTTATCTATTTGTTGATGTTGAGTGTATCTTATTAAATCCCCAGTTATAAAATTAGTTACTTCTAATTTACCTTTGGTAATAGTTCCAGTTTTATCACTTAAAAGTAAATTAATACTACCCGCTGTTTCAATTCCGACTAACTTTCGAACTAAAACATTTTCTTTTAACATTCTTTTCATATTAGCTGATAAAACTAAAGTTATCATCATGGGTAACCCTTCGGGTACGGCTACTACAATGATTGTGACACTTAAAGTTAAAGCATAAAGAATATAAGAAAATAATTCTCGAAAGTTAGTTAAAGTAGCCATAATTTCATTAACATTAAAATGATTATTTATAACAATCGTGGAAAATAAATAAGAAAAAGAAACCAAGAAAGCTCCAATATAACCTATTCGACTGATTATTTTAGCTAAATGTCTTAATTTTAATTTTAAAGGACTATCAGGTTGTTTTTCTTGAATTTCTAAAGCTAATGAACCATAAATAGTTTTATCCCCTACTTCACAGACTAACATTTTAGCTTCTTTATTAACTACGACACTACCTCTTAAAACTTTACTATCTTTTAAAGAAGATTTTTCTTTTTCTTTGGCTTCACCATTTAAAATAGATTCATCTACTTCTATTTCCCCTTCAATAATAATTCCATCCGCCGGAACTTTATCTCCTGAGGCTAATAAGACAATATCTTCTTTAACTACTTCATCAATACTAATTTCTTTAATTTTACCGTCTCTTAAAACTCTTGATTTAGTTTTTTCCGCTTCATCTTGTAAACGTTTAAAAGCTTGCTCACTTCCATATTCACTAATACTAGAAATAAATGAAGCTAAGAATATAGCAATAACTATGCCTAAAGTTTCAAACCAATCAAAATCTTGAAATAGAAAAACAACTTTAACAGCTAAAGCTATTAATAAAATTTTAATAATAGGATCTCCTAAAGATTCCAAAAGTAATCTAAAAAAGCCATCTTGTTTCTTATCTGTTATTTTATTAGTGCCATATTTTTTTCTAGATATTATTACTTCTTCTTCGCTTAAACCTTTGCTATATTTATTTTTCATATTGTCCTCCAACACAATATATGCCAAGGTTTAAACTTTTAGAATAAAAAAATTAGGACCATATTCTAAATAGTCCCCTATTAATAATTTCAACTATTCATTAATTATCGCATAAACATATGCATCTTCATTTTTATTTGTTTTACAAAAATATTTTTTTCTTAAAATACCTTCTAATTCAAAGCCACATTTTTCTAATAACTTACGACTGGCAATATTTGGGTCAATTGTTTCTGCTGATATTCTTATTAATCCATAATTTTTAAAATAATAATTTACTAATAATTTTATAGCTTCGCTCATTATTCCTTTTTTCCAATATTTTTGACTTAAGCAATAAGCTATCTCCCCTGTTTTATGTCTTTTACTTGTTACAATATTAATTGAACCAACAACATTACCTTCATATTCAATCGCATATTGTTTAAAAGGATCATCTTTTTTATAACATTCGATGTAATAGTTTATAGAATCTTTGGCATCTTCAATACTTTTATAATTTTTCCAAAGCATATATTTAGATACTTCTTCGTCCATACCCCAATTTTCATATAATTGTTTAGCATCATCTAGTTCAAATTCTCTTAATGTAACTTTTTTTCCTTTAATTGGTTCTAATTTTATCATTTCTAATTCCTCCTTAATACCTTCATTATATTCTTGTTAGTTATTTTTTCATATTACTTAATAATAACGTAATATATATTTTTATTTCTTAAGAAAAAACAAGTTCTTCAAACTTGTTAAACTCTTTTAATTTCCACCATTTCATAGGCTTCAATAATATCTTTTTCTTTTATATCATTATAACCATCTAAAGTAATACCACATTCAAAACCTTTTTTCACTTCTTTAGCAGCATCTTTTCCTCTTTGGATACTAGCTATTTTACCATCATGAATTATAACGCCATCGCGAATGACCCGAGCTTGAGCATTATTTTTAATAAGGCCATCAGTTACATAAGATCCCGCAATAGTTCCAACTTTAGAAAATTTAAATAATTGTCTAACTTCAGCCGTACCTAGAATTTTTTCTTCAAATTCAGGATCTAACATGCCTTTCATGGCAAGTTCCATTTCTTCGACAACTTTATAAATTATTGTATAAAGTCTAATTTCGACTGAATACTCTTTAGCAATTTCTTTAGTCATGGCACTAGGAGAAACATTAAAACCAATAACAATAGCATTAGAAGCATTAGCTAAAACTATGTCGCTTTCGGTAATTGTTCCAATTCCCGAACGAATAACATTAACAGTTACACCCTCAACATTAATTTTTTCTAAAGCATTGCGTACGGCTTCTTCCGAACCGCGCACGTCGGCTTTTAAAACAACATTAATTTCTTTATTGCCGGCATTAATGTGAGCAAATAAATCATCTAAAGAAACAACTTCTTTTTTATGACGATTTTCTTTAGCATAAGTTTCTCTTTTTTGAGCAATAGATTTAGCTTGACTTTCCGTTTCAAAAGCCATGAATTTATCTCCAGCCGAAGGATTGCCGGATAAACCGGTAATTTCTACTGGCGTAGAAGGTCCAGCTGAAACAATTTGTTCCCCTAAATCATTTTTCATAGTTCTAACTTTACCAAAGTAATAACCAACTACAATCGGGTCACCTAATCTTAAAGTTCCATTTTGAATTAAGATTGAAGCCACTCCTCCCACATTTTTATCAATTTTAGATTCAATTACAGAGCCTACAGCATAACGTTTAGGATTAGCTTTTAATTCACTCATTTCGGCAATAGTTAAAACAGTTTCTAATAGTAAATCAACGCCTTCGCCGGTTGCGGCAGAGATGTCCACAAAAGGAACATTTCCGCCCCATTCTTCCGGCGTTATATTAATTTCGGCCATTTCGGTTCTAATTCTATCGGGATTAGCATCTTTTTTATCAATTTTATTAACTGCAACAACAATAGGCACGTGAGCCGATAAAGCATGATCAACCGCTTCTTTGGTCTGTGGCATGACCCCATCATCAGCAGCCACAATGATGATAACAATATCAGTAACACTTGCTCCGCGTGCACGCATTTCGGTAAAGGCCGCATGACCAGGGGTATCGATAAAGGTAATTAAATCATCACCTTTTTTAACTTGATAAGCCCCAATATGTTGAGTAATTCCTCCAAATTCCGTATTAACAACATGAGATGAACGAATATAATCTAGTAAAGTTGTTTTACCATGATCAACATGACCCATAATTGTAACAACTGGTGGTCTTTTAACTAAATCTTTAACATCATCTATTACTTCATATTCTTCAAAGTTAGCTAAATCGCGGGTTGAATCTTTCTTTAAAGTCTTACCATATTCTAAAGCAATAATCTCGGCATTTTCATAATCAATAGCTTGATTTAAACTTAACATTAAACCCGAAGTTATCAGTTTACTAATAACTTCACTACCAGTTACTTCTAACTGGCTTGCTAAATCATTAACAGTCATACCTTCATGATATAAAACCACATTTTCTTCTTCATTATTAGTTTTTAATTTAGACTTATTTTTATACATAGCCTTTCTTTTATTTAAAAACTCTTCTTTTGTCACATTATTATTTTTCTTTTTTAATTTTTCTTTTTTAACTTCATTTTTCATAGCAGCATTTTTAATGCTGGATAATTCCATTATTTCATCAACAGCTTGATCAATAACATCCTCTTCTTCTAAAGAAGTATCATTTTCTGTACTAATTAAACTTAAAACATTATCTAAAATAATAACATCATCATCTTCTAACAAATCGGTTGCACTACTAACATTAATATCAATTTCTTGACATTTTTTTAAAACCTCGGCAACTGTCATATTTACTGAATCCGCATATTCTTTTACAGTCATAATTATTTCCTCCTTCTCATCTTACTAATTTTCTTAAATTTTCATAAACCTCTTCTTGAACTTCTACTTCTAATACTCTATCTAATATTTTATTTTGTTGCGCTTTATTTATCACAGCTAAATCCCTTTTTAAATAAGCGCCTTTGCCATTTAATTTTCCTGTTTCATCAACTATTACATTTTTTTGGGGCGTTCTTACGACACGTATTAATTCTTTTTTTTCACATTTATCTTTCGTAATAACACAAGTTCGCATCGGAATTTTTCTTTGTTTCATGTTTCCTCCTAACTTAAAAATTTTTTAATTAATTCTTTTTCATTTTCCGGATTTAAATCACATGAAGATGCTAATTTATGTCCATAGCCATTAAATTCTTTCGCGATATTCTTAACTTCTATTTCATTATTAATACTTCTAAATGATACCGTTTCATTATCAACAGCCATAAATATTAAAACATCACAACTTTTATCATCATTTAATTTATCAGCTAAGATATTACGATAATCATAAAGTCCATAAACAATCCCATATTTAATTTTATCTATTTTTTTATAAATAACTCTTTTTATTAAATTATCTAAATATTTTTGTTCTTCTTCTAATTGTTCTTTAATCCAATTTTTTTCTTCTTCGTTATAGCGAAAATGAAGAGATATGACACTAAATTTATCATTAAAGTGATTTATATACCCAACACTTCCCAACTTGTGTAATAAAGTTTCTAAATGATAAGCATCTAAATTATTTTCTTCTTTCCACTTCCAAGTATCATGTAAATCAGTTAACTTAACAAATTCTTTTAAAGTTTTATTAGGAAGAATTAAATAATGATGTTTAACTAAATATTCATAAAATAAACTTGTTGCACATTTATCTAAATTAATATCAATAAATTGATAATCTTTATCTTTTATTTTTTCTAAGTTAGATATATGATGATCAATAATAAATATTTTATTATTTAATTTTTCATTACTAGCAATTTTAGTTAAGATATTATCACTTGGACATAAATCAGTAATAAAAATTTTTTCATAATTTACATATTCTTCTTGATTAATAAAATCATTTAATTTTAAATCTAAATCTTTAAAATTTTTACATAAAGTATAATCTACTTCTTCAAAACATATTTTACTTAAAATGATACATCCTAAACCATCAGGATCAGCTTGATGGGAAAATATTTTTATTGGCATATAACCACCTCCATATTATTTAGTTTTTATATAAATATTTTGATTATTTAAAATTTCTGTTTCTTCATTTTTTAAATTTTCAATTACTTCTAATATTTCTTCATTAGTATAAGTATCTTTAGCAATAGAATTATTATAATAATGCATAATACTATTTAAATCGATATTGTATATAACTTCTCCATAAGGTTCTTGACCAAGTTCACCATGCAGTTTTTTATCAGTTCCAATTAAGATAATAGGTGTTTCAAGAGCCCCTAAACCCATTTTAGTTATATAATACTGAGGATTATTTTTTAAATCAATTATTTTTGTTATATAAAGATTATTTAAATTAGTAGCTTGACCTATTAATTCATCACTTTTGGTTTCTTCATTATATTGATATTTTAAAGTGTTTTTGCTTTTACCACAAGCCGTAAGACTCATACTGGCAATTAGGGTGGTTGCTATTAAAACTTTTCTTCTGTGCTTCAATTTTGATTTCCTTCCTCATTTATTTGATTTAAAGTTTTAACACTAATTTTATACTTAGTTAAACGACTAGCTAATTTAACATTACTTCCCCCTTTACCAATGGCTAAAGAGAAGTTACTATCATCTAAAATTGCTAAAGCTTCTTTTTTAACGGGATCAGTTATATTAACAATAGCATTTTTAGCTGGTGATAAAGCATTTTGAATAAAGGTTACTGGATCTTCATCATATAAAACTAAATCTACTTTTTCGCCATTTAATTCTTTTAAAATACTACCAATTCTTGAACCATGTTCCCCAATACACGCGCCGATAGCATCAACTTTTTCATTGGTTGAATAAACAGCAACTTTACTTCTTAGTCCAGCTTCGCGCGCAACGGCATATAGCATTAAAGTTCCATCTTCAAATTCGGGAATTTCTCTTTCAAATAATCTTTTAACAAAACCATAATGTTTACGTGAAAGTAATATTAATGGTCCTTTGGTTCCGGCTTCGACTTTGGTGACATAAACTTTAACTGAAGAACCCATTTTTACTTCTTCGCCTGGAATCATTTCACTTTTTGGTAAAATACCTCTCGTTCGGCCTAATTCTACATAATAATTTTTAGCATCTTCCATGGCTAGTGTTCCAACTAATAACTCATTTTGTTTATCTGCAAACTCAGCCATGATACTATTTCTTTCTGCTTCTCTTATCTTTTGCGTAACTACTTGTTTGGCCGTACTAGCAGCCACCCGACCGAAATCAGCGGGAGTTACTTCTTTTTCAATAGTTTCCCCAACTTTAATATCAGGTACTATTTCTTTAGCATCTTCAAGTAATATTTGGGCATCAGGATTTATTTCTGGTTCGGTATAAGTAACATTACCTTCTTCATCCACTACTTCTTCTCCATCAATATAATCTTCGACTACAACTAAATAAGAATAAACTTTAATATCTCCTGTTTCACGATTAATATCTACTCTAACGTTAGTTTTAGAATCAAAATTCTTTTTATAAGCTGTAGCTAAAGCTTGTTCCATCGCTTCAAAAACAATATCTTCTGATATACCTTTTTCTTCCACAATATTCTTTACAGCTTTAATAAATTCTTCACTATTCATTATAATCATCTCCTTTAACTTTACTTACAACATCTAGAATATAATATTCATCTATTAAATCATGTTTATCCACAATTGGATTAATTACTTCTGTGGCTTTAACAATTGTATCTAAATCTATACCCCCAATTTTATCTAATTCAATTGTTAAAAACTTATACTTTTTTTCTTCCCGAATATTAATATCGGAAACTATAATTTCCATTTCTTTTAAAGCTTGATTAACATCACTTTCTAATTTTTTTAATTTTTGATCCATACCTCACCTCTTACCATATTAAAAGCAGGAATTTCTGCCCGCTTTCATCTGTTAAAAGTATTATAACAAAGATATGCTAAAAATGAAACTATTTTTTTCATTTTATTTAGTTCTTCTTGTAACTAATAATTGATCTGGCATTAAATAAATTGTATCATTTTCACGCATGACTCTTTCTTTATCAATTCCAAATCGATTGGCCACAACATCTAAAGTATCTCCTTCAGTTGTTATATAATAACTATAGCCGCTTTTGGGAATTAAAATTTGTTGATTAGGATAGATATAATCATTCATTGTTAAACCATTTAAAGTTGCTAGTAATTCGGGATTAATATTATATTTTCTGGCAATAGCATATAAATTATCCCCTGATACTCTTTTTATGTCGTATTTTTAAATGTAAATATAATATCTATCCTTTTATCTTGATAGATATAAATTTTTTCTACTAAATTTATGATTAATTCTCTTGATAGATTTTCAATTGATAAAAATTTATCAATGTATTTTTCTATTTTTTTATTATCTATTTTATTTGATTCTTGATTTTTTAATTTAGCAATATTTTTTTGATTATCTTCTATTTCTTTTTTGATATTTTTCCTTATTCTTAAATATTGTGATTCATCAATAAAACCTTTTAATCTATCCATATAAGTTTTATCTAAATTTTCAGTTAGTTTATTATTTGTAAGTTCTAAACTTTCAATTTGTTTTTTTATTTTTAAATTGTTGTCTGCAAATTTTATATTTCCTATAGAATCTTTTATTTTCTTTTTATCAAGGTACTTCTTACAAACATCTTTAATATTATCTAAAATAACACGCTCTAATGTTTCATAATTATTTGTATGAGTAGTACAAACATGATACTTTGAGTAAGTTCTATAATAATTGCAAGTAGTATAACTTCTACCTGTTTTATTTTGATATCTTATCGTTATTCGATGTTTACAATCTCCACAATATAAAAGGCCATCTAATAAATAAAATCTTTTTTTCTCTGGTCTTTTTACATTTTTAGGAAGAAGAGTTTGAACATAATTAAAAGTATCTCTATCTATTATAGCTTCATGAGTATTTTTTACAATGATATAGTCTTTAGGATTATTTTTAACTGTCTTTTTTAATTTATAATTAATCTTTTTAGTTTTTCCTTGTACTGAATCTCCCACGTAGATTTGATTAGTTAAAATTGCTTTTATTGTTGTATCAACCCATACACCAAGTTCTTTTGAAATACATTTACTACTCTTTGTATTCCATACATAATTGTAGTAAGATGCTGGTGTTTTAATTTTTCTTTTGGTTAATTCTTGGGCTATGTAATGATAAGTATTGCCTTTTAACGCTAAATCGAAGATTAATCTAACGGTCTTTGCTTGTTCTTCATTTATTATTAGATGATTTTTATTATTTGGATCTTTCATATAGCCAAAAGGACATCTACCTGATACATATAAACCATCTTTCATTCTTGAATGTAAACTAGACTTTACTTTTTTAGAAATATCTTTGGCATACATATCATTCATTATGGCCTTAAAAGGTGCTATATCATTATTGGTATTATCTATGAATGTATCTATTCCATCATTGATAGCAATATATCTTATATTATTGTTGGGAAAATATTTTTCTATTAACTCGCCGGTGCCGATATAATCACGACCCAATCTTGACATATCTTTAGTAATAATCATATTTATTTTATTATTTTCTATATCTTTAATCATTTTCTTAAAAGCTGGTCTTTCAAAATTAGTGCCAGTAAATCCATCATCCACATATTCATCAATAACATTATAATTATTTTCTTTAACATATTGATTAAGTAAACTTCTTTGACTAACAATACTATCAGATTCAATATTTCCATCATCTCTTGATAATCTTATATAAAGTCCGACTTTAAAACTATTATTGCCGATCATTAACTTATACTCCTACTGAGTAAATTTTCTAATTCTATTTTTAAAACATTAGTTATTATTTCATTTAAAGTTTTTCCATTTTCTTTAAATTTTAAATTAATTTTATATTTAACCATAGAATTTTATACCTCCAATAAAATTCTATGGTTCTTAAATTAATAATATTGTAAATTACTGACAAAAATCAATTTATCTAATAATTTTGCCAATTTCTTCTATTCCACTTTGCATAGTATTCATTTTCTTTTGTTGCTCCTCAAGATTACTTATTATAACATTAATTTTTTTTATATCATTTGGATTAGTTGCTAATTTTTTTAACGTATATCCATCATTTATAAGCTTATTATTTATAACAATTAGCGTTGCAAGTTCTTTATCATCAATATATCCGTCAGACATCATTATATGGTATGCTTCTTGAGCTTTATCTAATTTGTTTCTTAATTGTCCTATTAATCTAGAAAAATCTTTATCATTATTAATTTGATTAATTTCTTTTTTTATTTCAGTTTGTTTTTGAGTTTTTATTTCAGAATGAAGTTTTTTATATTTTTCTTGGATCTCTGTTAAGATAATATTTTGTAATCTAATTTGCATTTCATTATGACTAAGTTCATAAATAGAACGAGTCATTATTTGCTCCAATTCATCTTCATTATTTAATGATTCGATTAGATAAGTTTCATTATAAAATATTTCACCTATTAGCTGTTTCTTTTGTTCTTCAGACATTTGATTATTAGGATAGTATCTTTGTACTACTTTTATCATTTCATTAAAATAATAATTAAAATCTTTCTTCTTTTTATCTTCTTGATTCATTTGAGAATATTTTTTAATATTGGCATTTTGATTGATATCAATTACTTGTTTTTCTCTTTCAATTACCATGTTTTTTATATTAGAAATTATTTTATCTTGTTCAGTAATTAAATTAGGATTTTTAGTCATCTGATTATTAAATTCGGATATATAATTTTTAATCCTAGTAATATCAGTTTGTGTAAGATTAGGATTTTTTAAATCATGTGCAACTTTTTTTTGTAAACAGATAGTTAAAAATAAATCTAGCTTTTGAGATTCTTCTAATGAAGATTCATTCTTTATTTTATTTAATGAATTAAGGATATTAAACATAGGCGGTTTACCTTGATATATTTTATCAGAAACCATTTTAAATTGATCAAAAAATTCATAGGCTACGATTGAATTTTCATACATTGCTTTAAAAGCTAAATTTTCGCCCATTACAATCTTCATCATTTTTCCATATGAAGTTATCTTATAATTACTAGACTGATAATTATAAATATTCTTTTTAAAACCATTACCCATATTGTATAAGAATTGGGATTTATTAACACCAGTCACCCTAAGTGCCTCATCCTCATTAAAAATTTCATCAAGATATATCGCGTATGCATTTTTTGCATAGAAATCTCTTGCATCTTTACTTTTGTCATCTTTACGAATCACTTTCATACCTGCTTGTCTTATAGTTAACATTTCATTAGTAGATTGAAGTTTAAAATAATTGGGATACTTTGTATTTAGATTATTGATTAATTGTCTATATTTATTATCATCATTTCCATACATCCCTTTAAATGATGTTTGCAAAGCATGACCTAATTCATGATTAAATACATTTAAAGATGCTTTTCTTAATGTCTCGTTATCCACATTATGAATTCTATTTTGTAATTTATCCAAGGTTATATCTTCGATAAATTTATAATTCCCTATATATAGTGATTGGTCTTTTGAAGTATAAGCACCTTTAAGAGTATTATCTTTATTATATGTTTGATCAAAATCATAATTTCTAATATTATTAACTAATCTATTAATGAAAAAATCTCCAATATCAGAACTATTTACAACTATTTTAGTCTCATTATTATTAAAATCAGGATTAACATTTTGATAGATTTTTACTCTTCTAATAATATTTTGCCTTATTAAATTAGCTTGCTCAGTACTTAAATTATAAACTGACACTATTTCGTTAATTACAATATTAAGTTTTTTTTCAAAATTCATTTGACTCACCACCTATAGTTATAATAACATTTTTCATAATTTTTATTTTTTAAATATTCATTATTTCCCATAAAAACTGTATCCCCCTTTTCAATTGTATAATATTCAAAATATTGTTCTTTATTTTTGGGAACAACTATTTCCATTCCCGCTCTTAAATAATTAACATTTTCTAAATTATTTAATTCTTTTAATACTTCAATTGAAGTATTAAATTTTTGGGCTATTACTTTTAAATCTTCGCCACTTTTTAAAAGATATTTATCATACATACTTAATCACTCCTAATAGTAAGATATGATAAACTCCTAATTTTGTTATTTAAAAACAAAAATCATTTTTTCAAAATTAAAATTCCATTCAAAATTTTCTAGTAATAATATTTCTCCTTCTTTAGGAGAATAACTATATAATTTATTTTCCTCTAAATAATAAACAGTATCATCTTGTGTATCAATAATTTTTGCATTTTCTTTCTTACTTACTAACCTTTTATTTTCACTATTATATAATTTTAAATATAAATTTTTTTTACTTAAATAATAATTATAATCTAATGTTTGAATAAATTTTCTTTCTTTATTTACTAATTCATTTAAAGTTATTTCTTTAAAACCATTTTCATAAATAATTCCTTTATTTTTCTTATTTCCTACTATTCTCAATTTTTTATGAGATGGTACTATTTCATACTCAATCTTATTTTTCTTATCAACTAAATAAACACTATCTTTATAAGTCCCTAAAACATAACTATCCATAGAAATATCGTAATCAATATTCCAAATTTCTTTTTTACCATTATCAAAATTAATAATAATAAATTGATTAAAATTATATTCTTCTTGATAATTAGCTAAAATTAATAAATTATGAATTTTAGCTATTACTTTAAGATTATATACATCTTTATCAGTTATTTTTATATTATCAGTTATATCTTTATTTAAATAATAAAAACCTTTGTAATTCCATAATAAATATTTATTAGAGTTTAAATTATGAATTGTAATATTATTAAAATTAATTTTATTATCAATATTATTTTCTTTTATTTTATAATGTTTAAGTATTTCTTCATCATTAATTAATCTAATATCTTTTAAAGTATTATTTTCATAACAAACCGGTTTAAGTACTTCTTTTTTTAAAGAAATACTTAAACATTTATTTTTTTCATTTGTAAAATAATCTAAATTTTCTACTAATTTACGTCCTTTGGTAGATGAAATAAATTCATAATCTTTGTTATCAATATTTATTTTAAAATAATGAATTTTTAAATCTTTATTATATTCTTCATAAATTTTGTAATTGTTAATTTTATATTCAATTTTATAATTGTGAGGAAGATGAAAGAGGATAATAATTACAATAATGGTAATTATTATCATATAAAATCTTTTTTTAACTTTCTTCTTCATTAGCTTGATATTTTTGTTTTTCGCGAATCATATATTCAGTTATTTCTGTTTCAATTTTACTTAAAGCCTTTTTAGAAAGTTTAGAGATGGTAATTACTTCTTTAACTGTATCAATAGTTACTCTTCCCCAAATAACTCCTTCTCTTACCGTTAAATCATTATACATATCTGGAGTAATAGAAATAAAACTATAACCCCATAAAACTCTTTTTTTAGCAACAATTAATCTTTTATTAGTAATAGCTACAACACAAGTGGAAAATATATCAAATAAACTTAAAGTCTTTTGACCCGTAAAAATAAATAATATTTCTTCTTCAGGATTTAAGTGTTCTTCTATAACTTTACAATGTTTTTTAATGCGCCAGGCGATTCCGCCTGGATAAGTATTAATATATTCAATTAATTTTTCATAAACTTTCATAAACTTTACCTCTAATCTTATTTTACCTATTAATAAAAGATTGCGCAAGGAAAATTTTTAAAAAATTACCAAATAAAAAAAGGAAATTGAAGTTAAACCGATAATATATTTAATGAGGGTAATTATTTTTAATTCATAAAAAGAATGGAGGTGAAAATTAATTTTGAGTAAAAGAAAAAATGAAAATAACTTTATTCCCTTAACCTTTGACGGTATCTTTAAAGCTTTATTTAGACATAAAAGATATTTAATTGATTTTCTTAAAGATGTTTTAAAGTATGATATTGTTGATTTAGAATATCTTGATTCTTATTTAGAAAAAGCTAATATTTCCACTAAAGAATCTTTCTTAGATGTCTTAGTTAAATTTAATGATGGCACTCATGCCATCATTGAAATGCAAAACCAAGATCGTGGGAGTATGGTTACGAGAATTTTTTACTACCTTGGTAAACTAGCTACTAAAAGTTTAAAAACGGGTGAAGATTATAAATTAATTAAAAAATATATTGGTATTTGTGTTTTAGATTATAATGACCCACGCTTTACAAATCTTCACAATGTTTGTAAACTATATAATGTAGATACCAAAGAAATTCTAACTGATGAATTAGAAATTCATATTATTAATTTAAAAAGTAAAATTATGAATGATAAATTAAAATGGTTAGAAGTATTTAAAGAAGAGGATGATTGGGATATGGGTAAATATACTGATGAAGAATTAAAAGCTGCTGTTAATGAGTTAAAAAG
>CANQLL010000004.1 GCA_947624705.1 uncultured Bacilli bacterium
GTTTCTCCTTTTTCGTCTTTTCCATTTCTTTTGATACTATATACTAATTCATCTTTTATAAATCCATTTGTTACATTAGTTAAATCAACATTATATTGCGTGGTTACTGTACCTATATTTCTTACGGTAAATGTTATTACTTTTTTATCGCCTGGTAAAGCATTTTCCATTCCTACGATACTTGTTCCGTCATATTCTAGTTCCATTTTTCCAGCTGTTATGTCAGTAGCTTTAGCATCTTCATTTCCCTCTACTTTAGTGACAAAGTAAGCATATGATACACTTAGCAACATTACTAAAGCTAAGGAGGTAAATGCTAAAGCTACTACTCTTCCATTCCATTTAAATTTTATTTTTTTCATGATTATCTTCCCTTCCTATTATGTAAAGTATATTTTCTAGGTTTACATAATAATATTTTAACCCCCCCCGAACATTTGTCAAGTATAAAAAAGATACTTGACATTTGCTTGTCAAATACCTATTACAAATATTTTTTATATTCTTTAAATTCGGCGTTATTATCTAATTCCGTTTCACTTAATTCTTTAAATAATTTTTTCTGATTACGATCTAATTTAGTTGGAATTATAACTTTCGTAATAACAAACATATCGCCTTTACGTAGAGAATTAGGGACTTTAACTCCTTTACCACGTAATTTTAATTTAGTATTATTTTGCGTTCCTTCTTTAATATCTAAAATAACATTACCATATAAGGTAGGTATTTCTTTTTTACAACCTAAAGTAGCTTCTGTGATAGTTAAAGGTAATTCTAGATAAATATCTTCTTCTTCTCTTTGAAATAATGGATGTTTTTTAACATTAAATTCAATATAAATGTCGCCATTTGGCCCACCATTATAACCAGCTGAACCTTTACCACTAATTCTAATTTTATTACCTGTATCAACACCTTCTGGTACTTTGACAACAATTTCTTTATTCTTAACGACATGACCTTTGCCTCGACATTTAGAACAAGTTGTTTTAAATGTTCGTCCTGCCCCATTGCAATCTGGACAAGTTGTTTCACTTTGGAAAACGCCAAACATTGTTTGTTGCTGACGTACTACTCGACCATGTCCCCCACAAGTCGAACAAGTTGTTTCATCAAAACCGCCTTTACCATTACATTCTTCACATTTTTCATCTAAATCTAACTTTAAACTTTTTTCGCAACCAAAAACGGCTTCTTCAAAAGTTAAATTAAGTTTAATTAAACTATCTTTTCCTTTAGTAGGACGATTACTACGATTGCCTGCGCGACCAAAGCCGGAAAATCCGCCAAAACCGCCCCCAAATAAATCTTCAAAGATACTACCCAAGTCAATATCATCCGTACTAAAGCCAGAAAATCCGCCAAAGCCACCGGCATTTGGATCAAACGCCGCATGACCAAATTGATCATATTGGCGTCTTTTTTCTGGATCCGATAAGATAGCATAAGCTTCCCCTATTTCTTTAAATTTCTCCTCTGCGCCAGGATCTTTATTAACATCCGGATGATATTGTTTAGCTAATTTTCGAAAAGATCTTTTAATTTCTTCATCCGTTGCATTTTTAGAAACTCCTAAAACCTCATAGTAATCCCTTTTATTACTATTCATAATCGGCCTCCTTTCTTATCTTTTGATATAATTTTAATTGTTCATCAAAGAAACGAACTGCTTGATTTAAAACTTCAGAATCTTTAATATCTATTCCTAATTTGGCATAAATATCTTCTGGATCTAAATAAGTACCAGTTTGTAAAAATTCTTTATATTTTTCTAAAAAACCTTCTTCTTTATTAATTATTTTCCGAGCCACAATGGACGCCACTGCTGCACATAAAGCATAACTATAAAGATAAAAATTCATATAATAGTGACTTCTCGTAATCCAAGAAATACCTTTGTATTTATCTCCTTTTATGACATTACCTAAATAAAAATCACTAAAACTTTTAATTAATTCATTTAAATAATTAGCTGTTAAAATTCCCCCTTGTTCTTTATATTCATACATTTTTTGTTCAACTTCGGCTTCTAAAATAGCATCAAAGAAATTATTTTGGAAAGTTTTTAAAGTATGTTCAATTCCTTGTAATTTTTCTTCTTTAGTTCCATGTAAAGCTAAATAATTATTAACTAAAAATTCATTAGTTAGGGAAGCAACTTCTGCCACAAAAGTCGAAGCTCCTCGATACCATTTTTCATTATTATCATTTAAATAACTATAATGAATACTATGTCCTATTTCATGAGCAATAGTTAGTAAACTATCAAAATCTTCATTAAAACTTAAAACAATTCGGGCTGGGTTTTGGTGATTATAGATACTATACCCACCCCCAACTTTTCCTTTATATTGACAATAGTCAATATAATTATTTTTAAAGATAAATTCTAATCTTTTGGTATAATCTTCACCTAAAACTTTTAAAGCTTTTAAAATAATTTTTTGAGCATCTTCAATAGAATATTTTTTATCTAATTCATTCCAATTTAAAGCGGTATCATAAGAATGAAGAACTTTTAAATTTAAAACATCTTTCATTAAATGATAATATTTTTGCCATGATTTTTTATTATCTTTAGCACATTTTTTTAAATTTTCAAATACTTCATTACTAATATGAATACTTTTTAATTTTTCTTCCCAAGCCGAATTATAATGATGAATTCGGGCTAAGTTAACCATATTTTCAATATGTTGATTTAATAAATTACTTTCAGTTTGTTCATATTGTTTAATTGTTTTAGCAAAATTTAAATAAGCCTTTTTTCTTACCTTTTCATCTTTATTAGATTTTAAATGATAGACATTATTAGCAGCTATTTTTATCTTTTTACCATTTACATTAACATAACCATAATCATGTTCACTATTAATTAAAGTCGAAGAAATATCTTCATAACTAGAATAAGTTTGCGTCAATAAAGAAATTAATTTTTCTTCATTTTCACTTAAAACATGTTCTTTCATTTCATATATTTTATTTAAAATAACTTGATATTTTTCTAAATTTTTATTTTCTTTAAATAAATTATTAAATTCTTCTTCATTTAAACTAATTATAGCTGGTTCAAAAAATGCTGTTTCTTGCATAAAAATTGTATTTACTAATTGAAATTGATTAATCATATTTAAATAAGTTTCATTTTGTAAATCTAAATCATGATTAACAAGAGCATAAACATATAAACTCATTAATTTAAAATCTAATTCATAATAAACTTGTAAAAAATCTTCTATTTCTTTAGCAGTTAATTTCGGTTTTTGAAAAGGTTTTAATTTACTTAAATTAACCTTTACTTCTTCTAAAGTTTTTAACCAATCATTTTCATCTTGAAAATAATCTTGCATATTTAATTTATATTTTTCGGGTACTTCTTTACGACTATTATATTCCATTTTTATTCCTCCATCTCATGAATAAAGGGGAGATTAAAATCTCCCTATTAGTCATTATTTTTCTTCGTAAGATGCTTCTTGAACATCATCATCTTTTGGAGCATTATCAGTAGTTTGTGAATCAGTTGTTTGATTATTCTTAGCTGCTTCTTCATAGACTTTAGATGCTAATTTCATGGCTGTTTCATTTAAAGCATCTTTCTTTGTTTTAATCTCTTCAATATCATTTTTCTCAATAGCTTCTTTTAATTCTTTAATTTTATCTTCAGCTTCTTCTTTATCTTTGCTATCTACTTTATCGCCTAAATCTTTTAGAGCTTTTTCAGTGGCAAAGATAATTTGATCAGCTTCATTTCTAACTTCAGCTTCTTCTTTTTTCTTGTTATCAGCTTCTTTGTTAGCTTCAGCTTCTTTCATCATTTTTTCAATTTCTTCATCAGTTAAATTAGTTGAAGAAGTAATAGTAATTGATTGTTCTTTATTAGTTCCTAAATCTTTAGCGGAAACATGAACAATACCATTAGCATCAATATCAAATTTAACTTCAATTTGTGGAACACCTCTTGGAGCAGGAGGAATATCCCCTAATTGGAATCTTCCTAAAGTTTTGTTATCAGACACCATTGGTCTTTCTCCTTGTAAGATGTGGATATCAACGGCTGGTTGATTATCAGCAGCTGTTGAGAATACTTGTGATTTACTAGTTGGAATTGTAGTGTTTCTTGGAATTAAAACCGTCATTACATTTCCTAAAGTTTCAATACCTAAAGAAAGTGGAGTTACATCAAGTAATACTAAGTCATCAACTTCACCAGTTAAAACACCACCTTGAATAGCGGCACCCATCGCTACAACTTCATCAGGGTTAACTTCTTTAGATGGTTCTTGACCTAATTCCTTTTTAACTAGTTCTTGGATATATGGAATACGAGTTGAACCACCAACTAAGATAACTTTATTAATATCACTGGCTTTAAGTTTTGCATCTTTTAAAGCTTTCCGAACAGCATCCATGGTACTATCAAATAAATCACGACATAAATCTTCAAATTTAGCTCTTGTTAATTCTACTTCTAAATGAAGTGGACCATCAGAGCCTTGAGAGATAAATGGTAGACTAATTTGCGTAGTTGACATACCAGATAAATCTTTTTTGGCTTTTTCGGCCGCATCTTTTAGACGTTGAACAGCCATTTTATCTTTTGATAAATCAACCCCATTTTCTTTTTTGAAAGTATCTACTAAATAATCAATAATTTTTTGGTCAAAGTCATCGCCACCTAAACGATTATTACCACTAGTAGCTTTAACTTCATAAACGCCATCACCTAATTCTAGGATTGAAACATCAAATGTTCCGCCTCCTAAATCGTAAACTAAGATAGTATGTAAATTATCTTGTTTATCTGCTCCATAAGCTAAAGCGGCGGCAGTTGGTTCATTGATAATTCTTTTAACATCAAGTCCGGCTATTTTACCAGCATTTTTGGTGGCTTGACGTTCCGCATCATTAAAGTAAGCAGGCACCGTAATAACTGCTTCTGTTACTTTTTCACCTAGATAAGCCTCAGCATCAGCTTTTAATTTACTTAAAATCATGGCACTAACTTCTTCTGGTGTATATTTTTTACCACTAATTTCTACTTTTTCACTAGTACCCATTTTTCTTTTAATTGAAATAACTGTTTTATCAGGATTAGCAATTGCTCCTCGCTTTGCAGCAGCTCCGACAATTGTTTCATCATCTTTTTTCAATACAACTGATGGAGTTGTTCTTTCTCCCTCAGCATTAGTGATAACAGTAGGATTTCCTCCTTCCATTACCGCCACACAACTATTTGTTGTTCCTAAATCAATACCTATTATTTTACCCATAATTAATCATCCTTTCTTCTTGAGTAATTATTCATTTACTTTAACCATTGCTGGTCTTATAACTTTATCTTTATATGTATATCCTTTTTGTAAGACAGCTAGAACTATATTTGGTTCTTCTTCAATAATACTTTCTTTTAAAACTGCTTCCATTTTATAAGGATCAAATTCTTGTCCTTCACAATCAATTGCTTTTACTTCAAACTTTTCTAAAGTTTTAAGTAAATTAGCATAAATTAATTTAAATCCTGATAAATATTTTTCATCTGTTGTTGTATCCATTTCAATTGCTCTTTCAAAATCATCGATAATTGGTAGAATACTTTTAATAAATTCTTCCCCATCATATTTTAAAAGTTTTTCTTTTTCTTCCCCTGTTCTTCTTATTACATTAGCCAGTTCCGCTTGAACCCTTAAACATTTATCATTTAGTAAAGCATTTTCTTCTTTTAACTTTTCTAATTCTTTATTGTTTTTAGGTTTTTTCGGTTTTTCTTTTTTTGGCTTTTCTTCTTTAACTTCTTCTTTTTTTGTTTCTTCTTTCATATTGTCTCCTATCTATTTGTAATGTTTTGATTAATATAATCAAGCAAAGCTATAACTCGATCATATTCCATTCTTTTTGGTCCCACAATCGCTATTGTTCCTTCTTCACCATTAATATTATATTTGGTTTTAATAACGGTTACATCATCATCAAAATGACTATCTTGACCAATATAAACATTAACACCATTTTCATCTTCTTCAATACTTTTAATTAAATCTTCATCTTCAAATTTATTAATAATATTTTTAATTTTATCAGCATCAGAATATTCAGGTTGTTTTAACATATTAGCTTTACCACTGAAGAAAACATTAGATGAATTTTTAGCAAAATCATTAAAAGCATCATAGAAAATATGATAAACTGCTTCATATTCCCTAACTTTCTTCGCTATTATTGGTTTTATGTCAAATTCTAAGCGAGCACTTACTTCATTAATTGGGGTACCAACTAACATTTTATTAATTATTTCACAAGTTTTAACTACTTCATCAAGATAAATATTAGGAGATAAATTAAATTGTTTGTTTTCAACTATTCCTTTATCAGTACAAACTAAAGCCACGATTTTATTATCATCTAAAGGAATAATACTAACTTGTTTTAATTCATTATCTTTACTACTTTTTCCTAAAACTATCGAAGTATAATTAGTAATCTCGGAAATGATTTTGACACATTCATTAATAGCATCACTTACTTCTAAGGAATTATTGTGAAAGATAGTTTGCAGTTTTAAGACATCTTCTCCCGTTAGTTCTTTTGGTTTCATTAAGTTTTCAACATAATATTTGTAACCAGCTTCGCTGGGTATTCTACCTGAGGAAATATGATTTTTCTCAAGCATTCCTAACTTTTCTAAAGTTGCCATTTCATTACGGATAGTAGCTGATGAACATTTAAGTTTATTACATAATGATTTTGAACCAACAGGTCGAGCATTCTTAATATAACTTTCGACTATTTCTTTTAATAATTTCTTTTGTCTTTCGTCCACCTCTATCACCTCACAATTAGCACTTGTTAAATTTAAATGCTAATTACATTATAATAGTATGCTTAGCACTTGTCAATATATGAGTGCTAATTTTTTTATTTTTTTCAAATAATGTAAAATAAAAATCCTTAAATTACAAGGATTTTTCTATCTTTTATTTGGTTTAAAAATAACTATACTTTTATTTTGAAATGATAATTTTTTGATTATCTTTTTTAATGTTTCCATATTTAAATTTTTAATTATTTTATAATAATCATTAATTATTTTATTTTCCATTACAATATTATCTTGAATTAAAGAATTTATTTCTTCAATATCATCAAAAGATTGAACTAAAGAAGAAATAATAACTTTTTTACAACGATTAAAATCTTCACTAGTAATATCTATATCTTCTAAAGTTTTTAAAATTATTTTTAAAACTTCTTCTGGATAATTAGCTTCAGCTGTTATCGTTAAAGTTAAATGACTTTCATAAATACTAACACTATAAGCTAAAGCTTGTGTAATTAAATTATTACTATAAAGTTCTGTATGAATAAAACTAGTTATCCCAAAATTACTTTTAAGTAAAATATTTAAATATAATTTTAATTCATCTTTTAAAATATCTTTTAAACCAACTAAAGGTATTTTTAAACTAAGTTTTAACTTAGCAATATCAACATTATTTTTTTCTTCATAATATTTAGTTACTACTTTATTAGGTTCTTTTATCTCTTTAATTTGGGGTTTAAAATATTTAGGAAAATCAAAACTATTTTCTTTATCTTTAATTATAGCTACAGCTTCACTAGGATTAAAATTACCGGTTAAAACTATAAACATGTTTTGCGGATGGTAAAAGTTATTATAAACTTCTTTTAAATTATCAACCGTTATTTTTTTTATACTCTCTGCGCTCCCGCTAACTAAATATTTTCTTTTATTTCTATGCCATAAACATTCATGCATCTTAAAAATCAAACGAGCATTTAGGTTGTCTTCATACATTTTTATTTCTTCATTAATAATATCTCTTTCGGCTTTAATATATTCTTTCGTAAAATAAGGGGTAAAAACATATTCTAAAAGATATTCTAAATTCTCTTTAAAGTTAGTGGAAGAAAAAACTTCATAAAAAGTAAAATCAGGAGTAGTACAAGCATTAATCTGGGCACCAAGTTCATTAAAATAAGCATGGGCTGTGGTATTATTAGGCATATAAAACATCATATGTTCTAAAAAATGGGCTATACCATTGGGTACTTTAATAAAACCTTTTTGGCCTTTAGGTTTAAACTCTGTATGAATGGATCCATATTTAACATTTAAAGTTAAATAAAAATTATTAACTTTTTCATTAACCCACATAAAAATAGGCATCCCATTATCGGTTATATCTACATATATTTCTTCATCTAAACCTTCTACTTTAATCTTTTTCATGCCTCATCTTCTCCCTTTAAAAAATAGACCGTATTAATTTTAATCTTTTTAGCAAATTTTTTTAAATCTTCGATAGTTACTTTTTGCACTTGTTCAATTCTTTTTTCGGTTTTAGCTAAGGATGCAATATTTTGAAATAAATAATTATTTATAATATTACTAGGATTATCTTCAATCATGTTAAGAGAAGTTATAATTCCTTTTTTAGCATTTTCTAATTCTTCTTTAGTTACTTTATTAACCATATCTTTTAAAGCTTTTTTAATTAAATTTAAAGCTTTTGTATAACTACTTTTATCTATCCCCACATAAATAATTATAGCTTCATCATATTTTTGATAAATACTATTTGTTGTATAACATAAAGAATTATCTTGTCTTAAATATTTAGCTAATTTGGTATCTAAAGTTCCTCCTCCTAAAATATAATTATATAAATAAACTACTATATTTTTTTGAAAATCATCAGCTCCAACTATATTACATCCCACTAATAAATGCGATTGGGAAATATTATTACTTTCTTTTTTAATTTGAATTTTATTGCGTACTTTTCCTCCTTGAAATAAAGTTAAATCATAATTTTTAATTATTCTAGCTTTAAAATTATTTTTTAAATAATTAGCAATAAAATCCATATCTAAATCGCCAATAACATAAATATCAACATAATCTTCTTCTAATAATTGATGATAAGTTTTTAAAAGATTTGGCGAAGTTACTTTTAAAACTTCTTCTTTAGTTCCTAACATATCTAAACTTAAAGGAACTTTATTATCCATATAAGAAAATAATTTTTTATAAGCATAAGTTTTAGGATTTTCTTTAGCTACTTTAATTTCATTTAATAAATTATTTTTAATTATATTAAAACTATGATTATCAAAAGCATTATTTTCTAAATTAGGATAAAAAATACTTTCAATAATTAAAGCTAATATATCTTCTAAATAATTATTATCAGTATATTTAGGATTAATAAAATCTAAACAAAAATTAGTAAGTAAACAATTACCTACTCTGGATAAAACGCCATAATAAGTAGCATTATATAAATCTTCTAAATGAATAGCTAAATCTTTTTGCGTAGGATATTTTGCTGATGAAAAAGTAAGTAATTCCATTAAAAATTTATAAGGAATAATTTTTTCTTTAGAAACCGGACTACGAAAAACAATTTCTAAATGACAATTTTTAAATTTATTAGTTTTAACTGTGTATAAATTAAAAGAATTAAAATTATAAGTTTGATATTTCATACCTCACCTCAATATTAAATATTTACTTCTTTATTTATTCTTCTCATAATTTATTTAAAAATACTCTTAATATTATAATAAAACACTGATATTTATACCAGTGTTTTACCTAAAGATTTGTTCGACATTATATCCATAATATTTTAATATTTCGCAAGCTTTCTTACTTTTTCGTCCTTTTCGACAATATAAATAATATTTTTCATTTTTATTTAAGTATTGTTGATGATTAAACATTAATTTATCATAAGGAATATTTATACTTTCAGGAAAATGAAATTCTTGAAAAGTTAAAATATCTTCCAAGTCAATAATTTTTCCATCATGAGGGTAATTTTGATAAGTCATAAGAATCACCAATATATTTTATGGAAAAAAATAGATTAGAAATAAGTCAAAAATAACAATTTATTTTAAATCTTTTTCAGTTATACCTAATTTAGTTAAAAAATTTTTTACTTTTTTCTCATCCAAAGCTGATTTCGTAAATTTATGTAAGATCTCCTCTTGTATAATTATCAACTATTTTAATAATTACATAAAATATTTATGTAAAACAATATCATGATATTGTAACACATTGAATTGCAAAAATTATTAAATAAATATATAATTAAAGGGGAGATGAGAATTATGGAATCTTTAAATTTAAATGTTCGAGTTGATGCAAATGATAAAAAAGGATTTGAGAAATTTTGCAATAATGTTGGAATGAATGTATCTACGGCAATTAATATGTTTATTAAAGCTGTACTTAGAGAACAAAAATTACCTTTTGAAGTTAAGACTAATTCTTTTGATGAAATGATTTATGAAAAATTAAAAGAAGCAGATGAACAAATGAATAATACTTCTAAAAGATATACTAAAGAAGACATTCTAGAAAGTATGAATAATATTATAGATTAATTTATGTACAAATTAGAATTTTTACCTATTGCTAAAGAAGATATTGATAATATTATCTATTACATTTCTCATAATTTAAAAAACATTACTTATAAATAGTTTTGATAACATTTTATAATAATTATGACTAAATTTTAGTGTTTTTTTAAATAAGTTTACAAATAAATTTTCACCAACTTAGCTTGGTGGGATTTTTTATTTTATCCTAGCTTGCAGCTACAATTTAACTATAAGTAAAAAAAGAAAACTTTTTTACGTTTTCTAAATTAAAAATATATTTTATTCATCTCCAAAGAATTCATCATCAGAAACAACATGTTCATCAACTATCATTATTTTACTAATTTTCAATTAATTCTTCTTTTGATATTCTTTCTAATGCTTCTATATTTAAAATTTTATATAACTCTTGATAATATTTTACTAGTTCATCAGCTGGCATTTTAGTAATTTTAGTTTCAAATTGAGCTTCTTCAATTTTTATTGGCATTTCTATTCTGATATATGATTTATATTTTAATCCTAATTCTTTCCAATTTTTTATTAATATTCTTTTATAAGAATCTTTTTGGGTAGTTAATTTAAAAACATGATAATTTCTTTTATCCTCTTCCACTATTAAACCACGGCCATCATCTAGAATTAGAACTGGTCTTTTTTGAATTTTAACATTAATATCCTTATTCACATCATAATAAATTATAGGTATTGATACAAGCCAGATATCCCCTATTACTGGCTTTTTCATATATTATCACATCCTTTTTTTAAATCCTTTTCAGTTATCCCTAATTTAGCCAAGAATTTTTTTACTTTTTTTTCATCCGAAGCTGATTTAGTAAATTTATGACATTTTATATTTTTTAAACTTTTATTATAATCAGAATAAGACAAGCCTAAAAGCTTAGCACATTCTTTTTGAGATTCAATATACTCTTTTTTATTCATTAGAATCACCTCTCGTATAATTTAAAAAAATATTTATTTCATAATTGTATTAACATTATTACACTACTTAAAACCTTAGTCAACATAAATTTTAAAAAATCTTAAAAAAATTCCTACATAAGAAATTAGGAATTTTAAAAATATATTTTATTCGTCCCCAAAGAAATCATCAAAGAATTCATCATCAGAAACAACATGTTCATCGACTATCACACTATCATTATCAACATTTATATTTGGTTTAGGTTGTGTTTTGATTTCTGGTGTTGTTGTTTTTTCTTGGGGTTTTTCCGGTTTCAAAGAAGAATTTAAATCAATAGAAGGAAAATCAATTTTAGTTTCTTTTGGTTTTTCTTCTTTAATTTCTATAGAAGGTAAAGCTGGTTGTTCTTGAGCTTTGATTTTTTCCATTTCTTTTTTCTTCTCTTCTTCTTCTTTTTCAATTTTAGCTATTTGGGCATCGATATCTTTAATCATAGCATCAATATCCATTGGTGTTTTATTAGCTAAATTAGGTAAACCTCCAGCCATGGGATTACTAAAATTAGGCATACCCATTGGACTTCCTCCAAAGCCACCAGGCATGGACATATTTGGCATGCCAAACATTCCTCCACCCATTGGGTTATTATTAAAGTTTTGACCTTCTTCAGCCATTTTCTTTCTTTTTTCTTCTTTAACAAATTCTTTTATATCAAAAATTTTAATTGTTTTAACAGGTCGAGTATAAAATTCGGATTTTTCATATTTTTTCATTCCCTCTAAGTTATAAGAAGGAACTAATTTAGTTTTAAAAGGATTCATTCTCGCCTTTAAAATAATTACTTCATTCATTTTCATTTTCTGTAAATCGGTTACGGTAACTAGTGGTTTTTCAGCTAAACCCTTATCTTTATCTTTAGGTTTTTTTACGCCACATAATTTACTTATTTCTTCTAAGGCTTTTAATTCTGTGGTTAATAGATAAATTAAATTACCACAGTTAGACCGAATAGTTTGGGCGTCATTTTCACCATAAACATCATTTAATTGAGCAAAGTTCTGAATAATAAAAGTAAAACGAATATCCCGACTTCTAGCGGCGGTTACCATGCTTGTAACATCTTTTAAAGGTGGCATGTTAGCAAACTCATCTAGAATAAAGTTTGTCCGATATTTTAAACGACCACCCGGTTGTTTATAAGCCTCATCAATTAAGGTTTCATAAAGTTGTTTTATAAAAATTGTCGCTAAGCCATGATAAGTTGTTTTTTCATCATGAATAACAATAAAAACCGCTGATTTTTGTTTACCGATACTGCGCATGTCAAAGTCGGTAAAAGAAAGCATTTCACTTAAATTCTTCTGCGCTGCGAAAATTCTAATCTTTTGGCGGAACGTTGATAATTGTCCACCTTGGGTATCTTTAGGAGCATTAATAACGTTTGAAGCATAAACATAAGGAGTAGAATTTTCACCTTTCATTGAAAAATATTCTTTAATATAAGTTGAAGTAGCAAAACGTTCTTCTCCTTGAGTAGTCATAATATAAATTGAATTTATATTTACTTCTTCTTCTTTACCATCTTCAAATAATCCTAAAACACAACCAGAAAAGTAATCGGCAGCGGAGTTTTGCCAGAATGGATCAGCATTACTATTTTTTTCTTTTAAGATATTATTTGATACGTCTTCTAGTAGTTCTGTTGCTTTATCCACATTACCCTCTTTATATAATTGATATGGTAAAGTTAGGGGATTCCAAGAGCTACCTTTAATCGGATCACGGAAATTTAAAACAATAACATTATAACCCTTTTCTTTTAACATCGCCGCATGGTTTTTATAAATTTCGCCTTTTGGATCGGTTAAAACCATACTTTCCCCTTTTTTAGCTAAAGATGTAACTAAAGGGTCAACAACACTAGTTGTTTTACCAGAAGCCGTAGCTCCAACAACTAAAGTATGGTTTTCGCTATTATCGACATACCACTCTTTTTTATTCATTAATAGAACGACACCGGCAGCGTCAGTTGTATCAGAATCAATCATTACCTTTTTAACCCCAAAAGCACTTTTCATTTCTTTTTCGGTGGCAAAACGGGAATATTCATTTTCATCTTTTTTCTTAACCGAAAGGCCTATACCACTACCTTTTTCTTTATCAAATATATAAGAAGAAACACTAGCAAAAATAACAATTAAAACAATAGCAAACATGATAATTGTTACTGGTAAATAAGTAGTTGTAAAAGCTTCAATTGGATTTAATCCATAAAATGTTCCTGTTGTAGCAAATGAAGAAAAGTTTAAAACAGCTATACAACATAAATAGAATAAAAATATACAAAATATAATAAAGATTACTAAATCTTTTGGGGATATTCTAAATTTCATTTACTAGGCCTCCATTTAAATTTATTATACAATAATTTTCTTACTTTTACTATTCATATTTACGATTTTTATATTTAAATAAAATTATTATTAAGATTAAAAAAGCAAATACAGTTATAGAAATTATAATTAAACTTAATTTAGTATTATTTTCCGGAACTTCTGTACTACTGGCTTTGGTAGAATTTAAAATAATGGGTTTATTATTAGCATTATTTCTGGTTATATTCCATGTATAAACATTACCAGTTACTTTATCAGCATTATGTTCACTAATTAATTTATCAGTTTTAATATTTATTTGCACATCATCTAAACTAATATATTTTTCAAAACATAAAAATTTAGATGAAGTAGAAATATTTAAAGTTTCCCCCTCATTAAAATAAATAGTTTCATAACATGTATTTATAATATTTCCTTCTTTAAATTGATCTTTAGGAAAATTATAATCTAAAGTAAAATCGACATTTTCAGCTGTACTATTATCATTAAAATTATAATATTCTAAATCAGGATTATAAGTATAAACATCAGGTTCTTGATGATTAACATAAGCCTCGACATAACCAGAAAAATTCTTTAAGGTTGAAAAATATTCATTAGTAGAATTATTTTCAAGTACTTGCATTTTTTCAAAGGCTTCACTTCCTGTTAAATCTAAATCATATTTAACACTACAACCTGATATTAAAAACAAACTAATAATTAATAATATTATTTTTTTCATTTAACACCTCGTTCATAGTAAGAACTCATATCAATGATTTCATTATCACTTCTACCACCGCCTTTAAAATCCATTGTGGTAGTACGCATACCGTCTTTAAGACCAGCGGCCTCGGCAATAGTATATTTTTGGGCAGCCTCATCAACCCCGACAATCATGATAATGTGACCTTCATGATGAATTAAATCTCCTGGTTTAGCTACAAAATTAGAAGAAGCCATGTTATAAGTTTGACCATAGGCAGGAAAATCTTCTGATGTAGTTAAAGGAAAATCATAACCGGCATTATAAATGGCCCAAGAAACAAAACCACTACAATCTAGACCATCATAAGGATAAGCTAAACCAGAATTATTATATTGGGGATTAGCTAACTTAGCTCCCCAATTACCACTAGCTAAAGTTATTTTCCCACTATGACCGCCACCCCAAAGATAAGGAAGACGAATATGATAATTATCACATAAATCACTCGTAATTCCTAAAGCTGCTACTACCACCGCTTCTCGGGTTTTTAAACCCGCAGCATTAATCGCCGCTTGTAAATCGCTATTAAACTGATCAATTGAACTATTATTTTCCGCTAGAGTCTCACTTAAAGTTTTATCTTGTAATTGCGGACAGGACTCCGTTGTTTTGGTTGAACCAAAACTAGTAGAAGAATTTCCTCCACCGCTACTTCCTCCACCGGAACCATTATCATCAGCCGCAGCTGCTGCTACGATAGCAAATAAGAAAATCAAACCAAGAACAAAAATACCAAAGCCACCTATAATTAAAAATACAATAGGATTTTTCTTTATTATATTAAGTAAAGTTTTTTTTGCAAAACCTTGAATGGGATCTGACGAACCTTTTGAATTTGTTTCTTGGGAAGATTCTTTATTATTTTTTTCCTCATCAGGAGCACTTTGAGGATTTTGTTCTTCCTTTTTTGGAGAATCTAAATCATCTTTAGCCGGCAAACCTTGCATATGATTAGGAATCATACTATTAGCTCTTTTTGGACTAGCAAGACTTGTCTTATTTCCCCCTAAAGCTCTTTTTGCTCCAATTGCCCCAGTGATGGCATCGGTAACTCCACTTTCTGCTAAAGTATTAGATACATCTTGAATTTGCTTTTGCGTTTTCTTACTAGTTGGTAAACCTAACGTTACTGATTTAGTTAAGTGCTTACCCATTGCTTCAGTTGCTTTTCCAAAGGTGAGAGTATCAGCTACTTGAGCAGCTTTACCTATTGTACTTACAACAGGAACACCAGAACCAGCCGCAATATCAACCGCAGCTCTAGCATTCTTTACATTATTTTGTTCATTACGTTGCTTTTCATTTACATTGTTATCCATACCTCATCGCCCTGTTTCTATAGTCCTCCTCCACTTCCAAAGGAATCTAATTCTTCTTGAGTTAAAATAACATTAATCTGCATTCTTCTACTTCCACAAACAAATAATGCTTCACCTTGATTAAAATATTTTATTCTTTCTTTTTCATTATCATTTAAATCAACTAACATCGCTAAATCATCAACCGCTTGTTTTCTTAATCCCATTATTAAATAATATGAAGCATTATCAAATATCGCTTTACCATGCACAATAATATTTGAGGCAGCAAAGTCAGTTGGTTGTTGCGTTATAATAATTGTTCCGGTATTATACTTTCTACTCCGTCTTTGAATCTGCGCTAAGAATTCGGCCCCAAGTTCATTCCGTCCAGAAAGTAAAACGTGAGCTTCATCGACCATCATAATAGTATTTAAACTTTTATCCAAACATAAACCCCATGCATATTTTAAGATATTAAAGAATAAAGCATTTCGAATATTTTCATCACTATTCATTAATTCTCGAATATTAAAAACGATATGATTACTATTAATTTGAATAGTTGTATGACCGGTAAAATAATATCTTAACTCTTTTACTAAAGGTCGTACTCGAAGCTCTAGTCTTTCCATAATATCGCGTTCTTGGGTCGCTTCTGGCATAGATAAAATTCTTCCTTTAATCGTCGCATAAACATCATCAAAAGTTGGATAATCAGCACTCGTTAATTGCGAAAAATCAGTATCAAAATCAATTTTATATCTTTTATAAGTATCTTGAATAACTTCACTAAACATTGTTAAAACATCATCTTCAATAGAAGGAGTATAATATTTCATAAAAGCTTTTAAAGATTGTAAAGTTCGCGTTAGAATTGTATATCCTAAACCTTGGGCAATTTCATCTTCATCAGCATCAACTACTATTTCTAAAGGGTTGATCATTCCAAAATCTCCACCCTTACCTAAATCAATGAAATCTCCTCCAAGGTTTCTTGTCATTTCTTCTAGTTCACCTTCAGGATCAATAGCGACAATTTTATAACTATTACGAATATGAGTACGAAGTAATAATTTCGCTGCTGTTGACTTACCACTACCAGATGTACCTAAAATAATCATGTTGGCATTATTACGATTATGCTCTTTTTTAATTTGATACAAAAATTGATTAAATAAAACTACTCCCCCACTAAAATCTACTCCCAGTAAAGTAGCATATCCTGGATCTTTGATACTATCAAAGACAAAAGGGTACATTGCAGCGACGGTAGGAGAAGGAATTGGGGTACCAATTCTTTCTTCGATATCTTGTTTAGGAAAAATCGGTAACATTGATTTTAAAACTTTTTCTTGTTCAAACATCAAAGGAATACCCCGCATTCCTAAAGCATCTAAGAACGAACGAACTTGAATTTTTTTCATATCTAATTGTTCTTTACTATCAGCCGTAATCATAATGTGCATTTGAAAATCGAAAATACGCGATTGCGTTGCGGCGAGCATAGAAACAAATTGTTCAATAGATTCATAGTCTTGGCGAATTCTTTCTTGTATAGTATGATCTCTTTCATGTTGATATCTTTCTTTTAAATCAGCTATTTCTTTATTTAACATTCTAGACATAGTTGAAAATTCAATCGGAATATGTTTTATAACAACTTTTACTCCGGAAATACTGGTTAAATTTGATAAATAACCATGTTGAATGTATTTAGGAAAACTAACTATAGTTAAAATAGTCGCATATTTAGCACTAATCATAAACTCCGAAGGATGTTTAAATAATAAACCCTTTGGCGCAATTTCACTTTTTAAACTCATATTAACTAATCACCGTCCCTAAAGTGGTAGTAGCTCCCCCATTTAAGAAATTATCTAAAAGCATTCGTAAATCGGAATTAGAAGCTTGAGCGGAGTTAACCCCCGCATTTGCCAGACCACTAATTAAATTATGTAATCTTTTTTGAATAATATCTTGTTTTTTCTCTTTAAATAAAATGTAATATTCCGTATCAACGACACTAAGTTCATTACTCATAAACATATTAGCTTTGTTAATATCTTGATCAATTAATTTTCTTATCTCCGGATTTAAAGTTTTACTATATAAAACTTGTAACTGAGATAAATATAAATTAATATCAACGGGTCTATCGGCTATAACTAACCAAAATTCAAAATCAATTGTATTGTAAAAATTACGCATCCCAAATATTACATTATTTTGGGTTTGCTGATCGAGAATAAATATATCTTTTGATTCAATCTTAATTCCCGTGACATATTGACCATTATCCAGTTCAATCATTCCATTCATGATACTTTTAACAGGAACCCAATCTTCAGAATATTTTGAAATACTAGCGTTTTTTGCCATTTACACACCAACCTCTCCAATAATACTTTCTGTTTCTCACAAAGTAAAACGAATATATATTATGTAATAATGTCATCATATTATGATAATTCGGAACTGGCATTACTAGGAATGCCGAAATTAAAGCCGGAAGTAAATCTAAAATTGTAACAAATAAATTGCCAGTTCGAATTGTAAATAATAAGATAAGAGTTAAGATACAGCCAATTGTAAAAATTACTAAATCAATCGGATTGAAAAAACCTAAAATTAATTTGGATTTTTTGGAATTAGCCGGTATAAGATAATTTCCCATTTTATTCCTCCTCTAACTATTTATTATTGTTATTATTAAACATATCAGCTAAAGCATTACGCATATCTTTATAACGATCATTCTCACCACGTCTGTCTAATTCAGCATGAGCATCAGCATACATTTGCTCTGCTCTTCCTTGTGGATTAGCTCTAATTTCTTTTCTAGCTGCATCACGTATTGCTGCTTCGCCAGCATCAAAATCAGCTTTAGCTTTTTTCATTGCTTGATCTAAAGTAGCATCTGCGCTATCATTCATTTTCTTAGCTTCAGCATTAGCTTTTTTAATTATTTCTTGGGCTTCAGCGTCTAAATTACGATTTTGATCTTTTAAATAATTTTTAGCTGCATCGGAATTCATATTTTTCAATTGCTCTTCCATATGCTTTGCTAAAAGAGCATCAGTTTGTTTATTTTTTTCATCTTGAGACATATTATTCCAAGCTGATCCCGCTTTTTGTTGTGCCTCAGCCGCCGCATTGGCTCGTGCCATATATTTAGCATTATTATATTCACGAGAATTTTCAAATGCCGCCTTTCGTTGAGCAATAGCTGCTGCTTCATTATTTTTAAAATTAACAGCATCTTGTTGAGCTTTTTGTCTAATATTTTCGGCATCTTGAACAGTACGATTATGAGCAATTTGCGCTTGGGCCTCTGCATGCGAACGATTGGCTTCGAATTGACTTAAAGTCATACCATTGTCCAATCTTACATTGTTCATTCTGTTTTGGAAAGCTGCACTTGTAGGAATATGTTTTTCTTTATTGCCTTCCATTTGATCAATTATTTCATTAAATCGTTCTACTTGTCTGTTTTGATGGGCTTTATTTCTTTGATCATAACGAGCATCTAGATGTCCAGATATAGAGCGTCTAGCCCACGGAGCAAATGAACCTCTATATTTATCACCAGTAGTGTCATGATAAGCTTGTTGACCTTGAGCTCTAAACTGATTTCCACCTGCGTGAGAACCTTCACGCCAACCTTTTAAAGCGGCCTGACCAAAACCTCCACCATTTTTCCAAGACATATATCCTGCTCCAATAGCTCCAGTTACCCCACCGGCAGCAAAGGAAGCAGCACGGGATGCGCCATTGACAAGTCTTTCACCACCAACCATATTTCTAAGTTTATTTCGAATATTAAGCGAACCAGTATTAACCGTAATACCTAACGCTTCTTGAATCAATTGTGGAGCTTGCTTAACAAACATTAAAATTCCAATTATAACAGCCACTCTAGCTAAATTTTGTAAAGCCCATGAAGCTGAATTTACATTCATTATCATTGGAAACTTAATAGACATAACTGATATTTTTGTTAAAATCGAATCTTCCCATAATCCTTGAACATTTGGTAAATTAGTAATCATAAATACTCCTAAAAATATGATTGCTATCCTTAGGAAAACTTCAAAATAAGATCTTAAAGTAAAGCTCATCCAACTGCTAAACATTTTATTTTGGGAAGGTACTATTCTAGCTAATATTGGTATCGGCGCAACTAATTGGGCAAATCCCAACTTGGCAGCCCGAAGTCCCATATCTATACAATACGAAACCATAATGTAGCATACAAATAAACCCGCTACAGTAGAAATTATAAAAGAATAATCCATTACTCCTTCAGTAACAAAATTAGAAACAAGCTTAAAACCATCCATATCACCGGTTGTCTTAGCATATTGCATAATAGATTTATAGCTTAATGGTAAAGATTCATAATTTTTATTATTTAAACCATTATAAACTTTTATATCTTCAGAACATCGCCGGGCTGCAGCACCATAAGCATATCCTCCACCTAAGTTATGGCATGGATCATAAGCGGCAATAGTTTCATATAATTCAACATCTTTATTATTATTTTTGAATTCTGCATCATCATCAATCCAGTTTTGATATTCAAATTCTTTATTATAAAATTGATTACTACTAGCAAATGAGTCTTCATCTTCTCCTAATTCTGTAGCTTGTTGTCGTGCATCATTTTCATACTCTTGATATTCCACATCAGTCAAAAAGGGATAGTACATCGCCGAAAAAATATCAACAGCGATTGAATTCCCCGCTAAGTTTACCGAGTTTGAGTCTTTATCCCCTTCATAAGCAACCACACAACCATTTCCCGTTGTTTTTAAATTGCCACCCAAATTATTTAATCCCGTACATATATCAGCATTATCGCCTGTAAATTGCACTTCTAGATTCGAAACAGCTGTCGAATAATTACCTAAAATTATTTTACCAATAATGTTTTGAGAAAGTAAGATTTCTTGAGCATTATATAAGAAGGTAAATATCGTCGGTAATATAGCAATTAAAACTAAAGAAATAACAGTATTAGAGATAATTTTGCCCATCGAGCTATCGCCTTTAGTAAATGAATCTGGATCAGCAATATTTTTTAAAATTGTATATGCTAAAAAGAAAAGCATAATAACACCTAAAATAATATATATCCGATTAATAAATAATTCAAATGTTTCAGTATTAAATATCTTAGCACTAGAAATTAAAATAAATAATTGATATAACCAGCCTACAAATTTATATATTACTACATCAATGGCAACAAATATTCCGTATACAATATCCCATATTCTATCTGAACTCAATTTAAATCACCTACTTTTTTATTTTATTCCACAAGTTGAACTATCAATAACACTTAAAATTAAATTTACAAGTTCTGGTATTAAGAAGAAAATAATACCAAATAAAATTCTTTTTAATAAATTTTTATTAGCTTTTTTAAAAATTTCACTATCTTGAGCCCCAATAGCTTTAGCATAATCAATAACAGAAAAAGCAAAAATAAGTATTATAGCGGCCATCTTCATATAATCAAATATTTGTTGGAGTAAGAACCCTACACTTCCTTGAGTATATTCATTCGTTGTTAAATCTCTAATACCTAATAAACCTTCGCAAGTATCAATTGGCTCTTCATCTGTACTGCTTACTTGATCTGGATTTTTACCTTGAATTTGGTATTTTTCTCCCCAAATAGTATAGTTATAATCAGGATTATTGTTGATATAAGAATCTATTGTATTTTTTAAAGCTCCACTTCCCGCATAAACTTGAACGTTTTTGGAATTATGAATATCACTTATAACGACCCCAACATATTCAGGGCATTCTCCATCAATTAAACCAATATTAGGAACATTTTTGATTGTTTGCAATTTTTTATTTGTATCATAATATTTTAAATTTTTATCTATACTTTTACTAGCTTTTTTTGAATAATCTGATGTTTTAGTACTATTTAATCTATTAGTTTTAAACGAACAAGTATTATCTTTAAAAACTATTCCAGTAACCACACTAGCTCCTAGACTTACCCCTCCAATAATAAGTCCTGGAATAACCCCCGCAGCAAGGCCGATACCTGTTGCAGCACCACCAACACCCGCAAGACCGCCTATTGCAATATCACTTGCAACATTACAATTTAACTTAGGACCTTTGAGTGCGGTAAACTTTAATTTAGCATTATTTTTTGATGCATCTGTCACTGTTAATTCAGCTAAATCAAAAGTACCATTTGTTTTATCATTACTACGATAATAACATTTTAATGGAGTAGCAGCAGATACATGATTTATAAATAAAAACGTAGATAATAATATAGTAATCATAAATTTCATTTTATTTTTCATTAAGTATCACCAAACTTACTATAAAATTATATCATGTTTTAGCATATTTAGGGAAAATAATTTAATTTAATTGTTTAATAAATGTTAAGTTTTACAAAAAGAAAAAAAGAGACTTAGTCTCATTTATTACAATTCCATGGAGAATTGACGCAATCAAAGCACGTTTCATAATCCATTTCGGAACTGCTAATATCCATTGCCCACTCCATTACCATCGTAACAAGTGATGGTAAAATAAAGATAATAATCGCAGCAGCCACTCTTATTGCTAATTGTTTTCCCGCTTTTTTAATTTCATCATCTTTTTGAGCAACAACAGCTCTACCAAAGTCTAAACTACCAAATATAATTAATAAAATTGGAATTACTATTTTAAAAATAGTTAATACCCATCCAACTACTGACCAAATAGCGGCAGAATCACTACAAAAACTTTCAAAATCCATTAATAACATATAAAATACCTCTTTCTTCAACAATTAAATTCTATCCTGTTTTTACTTTACTGTCAAGATTTATTTTTAAAAATCCCTAATATCTTTGTTTTTTCATTGCCTAAACCATTTTGCTTTTGTCTAAGAAAACCTAAATGTGACAACATATCGTCAAGTACCCGATGTTTATCTTTTTTATCATCTAAAGGCGGAATATTGTAAAATATTTGACTTTTAGATTCATACTCAAAATCCATTACATCTTTATTATCTAATAAACTTTTATTTAAAATTATTTTTTTACCTCTTAAATTATCAAATACTCCTCTATTTCTTCGAATCATTTTATTTAATTTAATTGTAGTCGGTTCAAGTAAATATAATACATCTGAACAACTATCTTCACTATCCGAATTATTTAAATCGACTAAAATTATATCATATGTATTAGCATTTCTAATCGTACTTTCAAATTTATCTTTAGTTACACTTACTAAATCAGGATCATTAAAGTATTGAAAATCATTTTTATCTATTTCAATTGCTAAAACATTATAATTACCTTGTAATTGTTTTTTTAACATATAAATTAGAGTTGTAGAACCAGCATGATCTGTTACATTTTTAATCCCAATTATGGTAGTAAATCCACCCCCAGTTGCTTCTTTTTCTACATTAAATTTAGCAGTTTCATGCTTCTTACTTATTTCATTGGCCACCATACCAATTTGTTGATATTGTGCAACATCTTTATAAGTATTAGGATTATCAATTAAAAAAGGAATATTATCGATATTACGAGTAAAGTTATAAATACCCATTGATATTAATTGAGAAAGATAATTTGGTGAACCAGTAACATCACTATCATCTAAAACTAATATTACTTTACTCATATCAATTCCCACAGCTAATTTTTGAATATTAGCCGCACTTTGGTAACCACGAATGGCAGTTACATCTAAAATCATTTTATTATAGAAGAAATTAGCAAACATTTCTGTTATTTCTTCTGGTGAAAATTCTCCATTAACACTTTTTATTACATCAATTTGCAAAGTATTTAATTGCGATGCAAATTTATTTGAAACTATAACATTCATTTTATTTCACTCCTCTAATCTTCTAATTCTATGTTTAAGCCACTAACATTAACATTTTTTATTTTTATTGTTTGACCTTTAACACTAAATGTTTTTAAGGTATTTATAACAGGTATATCAAAATCAAAAAACAATTCAACATCAAAGTATCCCATTCTTCTTCCATAATCATCTTTACCACTATTAACAAAGTTTATACAGTAAAAATAATTTTTTTTACTCACTTCTGCTTTTTCTAATCTGCTGTAATCGCCTAAATCAGTTGCTCCATAACAATAGTTATTAGTACTATCATTTGTTGCACAACTACAAGCACCTTTATTAGCATAACCAGAATTTACTAAATAATTGTTAATTAGCCAAACAGAATTAGGACTTGCATCTGCTTCGTCACCTGTATAATTGCCATCAACAAATCCTTCATATTTTTCAATAATTCCAACTACTTCATTTTTAGTTTTAAATGCAATAGAATAACTAATCATAACAGCTAAAAATCCAACAAATATAACCATAAATGTAATAACTAAGCCAAATAGCCAAGCTCCACCCGTCGATTCTCTCACACTATCACCTTCTAATTAAGATTCAGTTTCAAGTGGCGGATTTGTTACATTAAGAGGAACTTTATCATCCGGAGCATATATATGTACCGAATCTCCCTTTACATTAAAATTAACTCCGCCTACTAATGGTACATCAACTGTATAAAATACTTTAATTCGATAATAATATCTATTTGGTACTCCATAAGCATCTCTAGATGCTAATACTTTTTTTATGCAATAATGAGCCTTAGAAGGATCTGTTCTTGCATCGTTATTATCTTTTGTTAATTTAAAGGCATCCCAACCAGTATCGTTTTTATCACTTTCACAATCTCCTGTACTTCTATAATGTGCGGCATCTAAAACTTGCGAAATTTTAACGGGATCTAAACCTTCATCACGTTGAATTTCAAGCAATGCTGAATTTGTTACTTTCATCGCTGATGTATAATTTATACTAAAACAAATATAACATGCAAATATAAAGATTAACGTAATTACAATCATCCATAAATAAGCACCACCTGTAGCCTCACGCATACACTATCACCTTACCCTTTATATTTGCACCATACTTCATTTTTAACTGTACCGTCTTTATCTTTTACTGTACATTTAACTTGGCCAGCATGTTCTCCCTTTGTCTCAGGCTTTTTTTCGCATACGGCTCTTTGACAATCAGTATTTTGACTTTGACCAATTTTAGGCCAAATTGAGAAATAGAAAAAAGAAGCTAGGGCTGCAACTAGCATAGCAACTACAATTGTCATATTTAATTCGCCTGTCGCTTCTTTCATTTTTTATACTCCTCATATAACATATTTTTTATAATAAAAATTATATATTCTATTTTTCTGGACAATAGTATTGGCCAGTATTAGTATTTTTCACGCATTTACCAGTGTCACAAACACTATTACAAGTTTTTTCATCAACAAAAGTACCAGAACTTTCATTAATCCTTTGCCCTAAATTATTTCTTAGTCTTGGTAAAACAAAGGCTATAAACAATGCTGCAATCGCTGCTATTGCTACTACTGTTATAACTGTCATGTTTAATTCACCCGTTGATTCTTTCATTAATATTTCCCTCCTTACTATCTTATACAAAATTATTATATACCATTTTTTTGTTATTATCAATTATCAATATGATAATTTACTTTAACTTAACATATTCTCTCATGACAGAAATAACAGTAGTAGCAAATTGCCACTACTTAGCAATAGCAGCTTTTAGCATTATTTTATTTTTCTTGACATTTTCCATCAACCCATTTAAATCCAGCATTTGTACAACCTGCTTCGGTGCCAGTTCCTGAACCAGTATCTTCAATAGTTTTATTTAAATTATTTCTTATTCTTGGAAGAACAAAAACAGTAAATAATGCTAAAATCGCTGCTATTGCTACTACTGTTATAACTGTCATGTTTAATTTTCAAACAAAAGTAAAAAAATTATGCTTTTTGATATATAACATAATCTTTTTTTTGATAAATTATTTTATAATTTTTCCTTGTTAATAAATATTGATTTAAATAACTATCTCTTTTAACTAATAAATGCGTAAAATTATATTTATTTAAAAATTTTTGATAATTTATTTTACCGTTATTAACAAGATAAAATTCCCTAAATATATCTTCTTTTTTGTTTAAAGATTTTAAAAATATTTCGGCTCTACCATCTATATATGATTTAATACCTCGCCATTCCGCATAGGCTCCATCATCAAAATCAACATATAGTCTAATATCTTTAGCTTTATTTTCAGCTAATAATGTATTTATTCCCTTTTCTACTTTACTTTGTGGATAAGTTGGAGATATTAAAAATAAAGGAATTATAATTAAAAGATATAAACTTAATATTAATATATAATTTTTATTAATTTTAATTTTTTCTTTTGGCAAAGATTTTTCTTTTAAATTTAAAAGTATTAAAGGAATACTTATAATAAACAAAGCAATGTTTCGACGATTATATAAAGTTAAAAAGATAATTATAATTAATAAAATATTTCTTATATTAAATTTAGTTTTATATTTTAGGAAAAAACTAATTAAGATTGCTAACATTATATAAAATATTAAACCATCTTGATGAATAATTGTTAAAGGTTGCATTTCTTCAATAATTTCATTAATATAACTATTGCCATAAGAATTAAAAATATAAAAAATATTTTTAATTCCATAAGGATTAATAAATGCTGTTAATAACATTATTAAACATATTATTATTAATTGATATATTCTATTATCATTTTTATCTTTTATTTTATTTATTAAAAAATAAATAAAATAAGGAAATAGAAAAACAAAATGCATAAAATACATAGATGAATGAAAATTTATTTGTAATAAAGAAATTAAAGGTAGAAAATAAAGAGATTTTGTTTTTTTATTTTTAATAAATAATTCCATTATGTATAAAGTTATTATTAATAATAAATATGTAAATATTTGGGGTCTTGGAGTAATAAACCGGAATAATAATAGTAAAAAATCGACAATAATAGTTATTAATATTGACTTACGATAATTATTTTTTGTAAGTAACATACATAACTGATAAGTAAAAAATAATATTAAAAGATTAATAATAAAGCAAACTATAAATAAACCAAATTTATGACTTAAACTATAAGAAAGATAAAATATAATAGCACTTAACCATTGTTGCATAACAAAAGCTAAACCTTGATGAATAGTAAATGGTTCAATGGTTGGAAAACCTTGATTTAAAACATATTTACCATGATTAAGTAAAAACCAAATATCGCCTTGTTCTTTTACATCAATAAATAATATTGACAAAACAATTGGAATAAAAAGATATAACATACTCATAGCTTTTGATGGTTGATAACTTTTTAATTTATTAATTAGTTTCATTATTCCTCAATTCTTTCTAATACAACATAATCACCATAATCTTCACAATCTATTTTATTTTGACATTTACCATAATAAATTATTTTATAATCTTTATCATTAAGAATTTGATTATAAAAAGATTCTTCACTTCGTACAATTAAATGGGTAAAATTATATTTATTGACAAAATCTTTATAATATAATTTACCATAAGATAATTCATAAAATTCATCATATAAATCTACTTTTTTATTATTCTTTTTCAAAAAAACTTCTGATCTTACATCAATATATGGCTTTAAGCCTTTATATTCGGCATAAGATCCACTTATTGCATCAGCATATAAAATCATATCTTTTTGGTCATAATTATTTAATAATATTTCCATACCTTTATCTAAAAAAGAATGAGCTCCAACTTGAAATGTAAAACTAAATAATACTATAATTACCATTGCCATGCCAATGGTAGTTATATAACTTAAATTAGACATTGCTTTTTGTTTTAAAGAAACTTTTATTCCTTTTTTAAAGTATGGTTTTAAATAAATAATTAAATAAGGAATTACACCTAGAAACCACAAAGCAACATTACGATAATTTTTTAAAGCTAGAAAAGTTAAACCTCCAAACAATAAAAATTGTCTTAATTCAAATTTTCCTTTTCTAAACAAGCGAAAAAATAATAATGTACCTATTAAGATAATAAAATATAATAAACCAAAATTTGTCTCTAAAGATGTTGGTTTCATCTCGCCAACCATAAAATTTATATAAGGATTTCCATAAGAAGTAAAAACATAAGTTATAGCTTTTATGCCATAAGGATTTATAAAAGCACAAGCCAACATTATTAACCAAATTAATAATAATTTAAATACCCTATTATCCTTTTTATCTTTATATTTTAAATAAATAAAATTAGCCAAATAAGGTAACATGAATATATATAGCATAAAATACATTGAAGCATGAAAATTAATTTGTAAAATTGATATTAAGGGTAAAAAATAAATTGCTTTAGTATTTTTATTTTTATAAAATTTTTCCATTATATATAAAGTTATTATTAATAATAAATATGTAAATATTTGCGGTCTTGGTAAAATAACTCTAAATAAAAGTAAGAAAAAATCTGTTAATATTGCCAAAGCCGTAGATATGCGATAATTATTATTACTTAATTCCATACATAATTTATATAAGAAAAATAATATGAAAATATTTATTACAAAACATAATATATAAAGACCAAACCTGGCACTAAGACAATTAAACAAATAAAAGATAACTGCACTCAACCATTGTTGCATAACAAATGATAAACCTTTATGCATTGTAAATGGTTCAATTATCGGAAAACCATGATTTAAAACATATTTACCATGATTAAGTAAAAACCAAAAATCATGATTTCCCCATAACATAATAGCTATAGTACTTACGATAAGAGGGATAAAAAAGAATAAAAAACATTCTTTTTTAGTTGGCTTATAATTTTTATAAATATTTATAATTTTATTTAATTTTTCTTTCATGAATTCACCTTTTCTTCATGATATTCTTTTTCCGTATTAACATTCCAGATCTCACTTTTATCTTTAATATTGTTAATAATATTATTAACAGCTTTAATAGAAGTTAACATAGAATGATCCATATTATTATAACGGTGTTGACCATTACGTCCTACACAATATAAATTTTCATAAGTATTTAAATAATCTTTTAATTCATCAATTTGAGCATAAGAATCAAAATAAGCAGGATAAGCTTTTTTAATTTTTTCCACATGATAATCTAAAACATCTTCTTTATTAATAACATTCATTTTAATTAATTCATCGATAGCTAAATTAGCTATTTTTTTATTAGTTAAATTCCAGAACTCATCAAATTCATTACAAAAATATTCTAAACCTAACCAAACCTCTTTTTTAGGATTATTAACCATATATGGTGACCAATTATTAAAAATTTGAATTCGCCCTAATTTAACTTTTTTATCTTGAACATAAATCCAACAATCAGGAACAATATTATTTAAAGTTTTAATATTAGTTTCATTTTTTAAATTTAATTTCTTTACAAGTAAACCAACAGTAACAAAATCTCTGTAAGGCAAATTAATCGCTATATCTTTGATATTATTAGATACTTTAGTATTTAAACTTAAAATTAAATCTTTTAAAGGCATTGAAGAAATAAAAATATCACCTGTAATAACTTCGTTATGACAAACAACCGAAATAATTTTATTATTTTTAACATTTATTTTTTCTACTTTAGAATTTTTCTTAATTGTTCCACCCATTTTTTTGATTTTTTCCGCAACTGTTTCCCACAGTTGCCCGGGACCATATTTAGGATATAAAAATTCTTCAATTAAAGATGTTTCTTGTTGTTTATTTAAATGTAAAGCATTTTTAACTACTTCTAAAATTGAAACTCCTTTAACTCGTTGAGCTCCCCAAGATGCTGAAATTTCTTTGGGGTGTCTACCCCATAATTTTTCGGTATAACCTTCAAAGAATGTTTGATATAATTCTTTACCAAAACGATTAATATAAAAATTTTCTAAAGAATCTTCTTCTTTTTTAACAACAATACTTTTAAGATAACTTATACCACTTACTAAAGTATTTTTTAAACCTAAATTTTTAAAAGTAGCTATTGATAAAGATATAGGATAATCGAAGAATTTATTTAAATAATAAATTCTTGATACTCTATTTCTTTTTAACATAACTTTATCTTCTTTTTCTGGATTAGGTCCTTTTTTAGGATATTCTTTTTTTCTTTTTAAAATTTTATCATCAAAAGAAGGTTTAGATTGAATTGGCAAGATCTCTTGCCAAAAATCTAAAACTTCTTGATTTTTTGAAAAAAATCTATGTCCCCCTATATCCATTCTATTTCCTTTATATTTAATAGTTTTAGAAATACCACCTATATCTTTACTTTCTTCTAAAATTAATACTTCATAATCTTTACTTTTTTTTAATAGTTCATAACCAGCAGTTAGACCTGCTGGTCCCGCTCCAATAATTACTACTCTTTTCATCTTTACTCCTTTTTTCTAATTAATACATATTATAGCTTATAATTTTAAGTATTTAAATATTGAAAATTATTTTGACCAACATAATTATTAATTATATAGCGACTTATATTTAACGGATTATTTAGATATTTTTCATCTTCTGTTTTATATTCTAAAGGAATATAATAAGCACTAAAGGTTGAATTACGTAATGTTGCTACTTCATTTAATTTAATATTTAAACTTTTTTGAAGATAGTTTGTATTTAAAGTATGAATACCATGATCAGCTTGTAAAAAAATTATAGAATTTGAATCATTGTCTTTTATATATTGAATTAAATCTTTTAATAATCCTTCACAATATTTATAATTATTTACATAATTATAAATATTGTTTTTTTCTTTATCTTTTAGTAAATCACCATTTTGATTAAAAAAGATTGGATAATGATTTAAATTAAAATCAATAAAAGTAAATGTTGAGTTATTTTTATTAATTTGTTGGGAATGATTAATACTTTTTAAAAGACCTTTGGCTGTTTTATATTTTGATTCATTAATATTAGGATAATTAACCACATTAAAATTTTGATAATCTAAAAGTTCATAATCTAGTGAATAATAGTTTTTAAGCGTATTATGTAAAAATAAGCCTATATCAATAAAATGAACATTATCAATATGTTTTTTTAATTTAGTATCACTAACATTAGCAATATATTTTATTTTTCGATTTAATAAATTTTCATAATTAAAAGTATGAAAATCATAAATATAATTAGCATTTAAAGAAGAATATTCATTTAATTCAGTTATGACTATGGTTTTATATCCCTTTTTCTCTAAAGCTTTAAATAATTCATTATTTAATCTTTTATCTTCCATATTTTTATAATCAACTCTAAAACTTGTTGTTTTTTGCTTATTTAAAAAAGTTTGTTCCAATTCATTAAGATAATTACCCAAAAAATTATCATAAAAATATGGATTAAATAAAGCTACTAAAGCATTATGTGTTCGATGACCAGCTATTAATGATGTATTTTTATTTATAATAAAATTATTTTCATTTAAATATTGTTTTAATTCTTTACTTTGATAGTTAAAATATTTATTCATAGTTTCTAAATTTAACATTCCATCACAATGAATATAATAAATATTTGGAGAAGATAAATTATTATCCACTAAAATATTTTTAGTTTTATTATAGATTTTAGTAGAATTATTTATTTTATAAATATTAAACGTAAATTGAGAGATATTTAATATAAATAAAGGTATTATTACAAAAGTTAAGCCTAGAATAATAGAATTTGTATATGGACTAATTTTTTTATAGATAACTAAAATAATAAAAGTCAAAATAATATTTATTAAAATTAAAATTAAAATTGATTTATAAAAATTAATAAATAAAGCACATAGATATTCTATAATTATAACTTTTTTATAATCTTTGGTTATAAAATAAATAATTAATGTCGAAAGACCAAAGTATATGAAAGTAATTATTATATAAAAGATAAATTCAGATAGTAAAAAAGCTTGTAAATCTCCGTTTGGATAAAAATTTTCATTATAAGTAGTTATTATAAAATTTAAAGCGACTATAAATGGTAAAAAAATCATAAATTTACTATTTAAAACTTTATTTAATTTACTTTTCATATTTTCACCATTAAATATAAAATTCTTTTACTATTTTTAATTTTATCTTTTTTTATTATTTTAAAATATTTAGAAAAAATATTAATAAAATTTTCTTCATTATAATCTTTAAATATATCTTCTCTAGTTTTAAGTAAAATTTGGACTTGAGAATCATCTTTAGGAATAAATTCAATAATCAAATATTTTGTTAAATTAGCAAAATATTTAGCTATCATATCAAAAGAAAGATTATTAGAGATAGATAAATGATGAATTAAAGCTAGAGCTAACATAAGTTGAGATTTACCTCTTTTTTCTAATGATAATCGTTCATTATTAGCAAAGCCAATGGATGGAGAAGGATTATTTAAATCAAACACTAAAGGTAAAATTGGTTCATTATTTAAATTAGCTTCTTCATAATTTTTATTAGTAACATTAATATCAATATCTAAAGCTATAATATTTTGACATTTTAATTTCAACAATCGCGAATACTTACCATCATTTGCTCCTAAATCATAACAAAAATCTTCCCTTTTAAAATTTATATTTTCTAAATAAGAATTAATTATATTTTTTTTAGAAATTGAAGAATTATTATCATAATTAGTATTATGATAATAATCTAGCCATTCAGAATTAGAGTATTTATATTTTAATTTATTAATATTTATTTCTAACATAGTTAATATATTTAATACTGTTTTTTTATTTATGTTTATTTGTTTTAGATTAGTTTTTCCGTCTTCATTATGTTTTAAAATCATTTTATTTTGCCATTTAATATGTTGTTTACTAAAAAAGCCACCTCTTCTTCCCAAGATGTTTACTGCAACATCTAAAGGTATTCCATCTATATAATTTTTTAGTAAAATATTTAAATGATAATCAACATAATACATAAGAGCTAAGGGAGCAATAAAATGACGAGTAAATTGACCATAAGCTAACCATGGTTCTTCTTTATAAAATTTAAAAGATAAAGTATCAATTAAAATGGGATTTGTATTAATAAATTGAATATTATAAGCAGTAGCATCTTTTAAAATCATTCCATATTTTAAAGCAATTTTAGTTATTTTTAAAGTTAATAAAGCTGCTTGTTTATAAGCTTCAAAACACCATTCGTAAGGATAAGAAATAAAAGGTATTTTTTCTACTTCTAAAAGAATATAATCTTTAGTCTTTTTTATTTCTTGGTGTTTAACAATTAAATTACTATTCTTCAATTCATCATAAAGACCACTTTTAATAAAGTGATCATACTCTTTAAAATAACATTTATTTATTTTTCGATATATTTTATCATCTTTATAAAATATATAACCGGCTGGATCACGAAAAGAGGAATATTCTTTATTTTCTTTTATCATTTTTATTATTTTTCTTTCTACTAAAAAATGATTTTATTTTGGTTCTAAATGCTACAAAAAATGCTCCAAATCCCGCAATAAAGCCTAAAATTAATTGAATAATAATACTACCAGTACCTGGATCAAAATACATATTTTCAACTCTTTTCTATTACATTAATAATATAACTTTTTTAAGGGCTTTCTGTCAACTAAAGATTTTTTAAAGATATTAATTCATTACTTTTGAATAGGAACTATATAATTTATATAAAGATTAATTTTTATCATAAATTAAATATGTATTGTACATTTAACAGGAATTTCATTGTACATTTAGCAGGAGTTTTATTGTACATTTAACAGAATTTTACATTTTTATCTTGACATTATCAATAGTGTTGGAATGAATGTATCTACAGCAATTAATATGTTTATTAAACCTGTACTTAGAGAAAAATTATCTTTTGAAGTTAAAGCCTACTCTTTCGGTAAAATGATTTATGAAATTAAAAAAGCAGATGAACAAATAAAGAATACTTCTAAAAGATATACTAAATAAGATATTCTAGAAAGTTTGAATGATATTTTAAATTAAAATCAAAAAAAAGAAAACTTTTTACGTTTTCTAAAAACTCATCATCATTAATAATGATAAAATTAATAATACCATCATTCCTAAACAAGTTGAAACTAACATACTCATAGTCTTTTTTTCCATTGTTTCTAGTCTTTCTTTATATTTAGTTTCCCGAGCTTTTAATTGTAAATTAGAAATTGTTTTAGAAAATGATACTAACTGCTCTTGTTTTCTTTCTTGTCGTCCTAAACTTAAACGATATAATAATCTCATCATTCGCATCGAATCACGAACGGGATAATCACGAGCAAATTCCATATAAGGATTAACAGTCGAATCACCTTGATTAATTTGTTCAACTAATTTTTTTAAACCTGGTTTAAATATTTCCGGCGCATCATCAATTGATTTAGCTAAGGCTACTGGAACCGTATAATGTTGAATTAAAATTTCCAGACCTTTTAAATAATATGGTAATAAAATATCTATTTGATGTAAATGCCTTTGATAGTAATTTTTAATATTTATATAATCTAACTTAAACATTGCAAAGCCTGCAAGTAAAGCAATTAAAATATAAACATAAGACAAATTACTAATAAAGAAACATATTACAACTAATATCGTTATTAAACCATTACGAATTCTTTTATTAAATAAAATATCAGGATCAGCATTTTCACCCCATTTAGAACGAACATAAAAATCCCAATCATCTTCTTTTAGAGCTTTAAAATAAACTTGATTATCTTCAACAAATTTATGGGCAGAAATCCGACCTGTATAATTTAAGATGAAAAAGATAATAACACCTAGAGCTAAAATTTCTAAATACATCTATTCCACCCCCACATCTTGATTATAATATTTCTCACCAGTCATTAAGAAATAACTATTAATTAAAATTATGGCATGAAGAATTATTTGCACAAACCACATATCAAGTAAGGAAATATATTTATCTTTACCTAATAATAATATCATTGCTATAACTAAGAAATATAACACTGCCCCAAAAGTTACAAACTTTCGATGAAATTGTTTACGATCCATTCGATCGCGATATACTCCTTCAACTAAAGCATCTATATCAAGTGACATATTTTCAAGAGCCTCTCCTGAATCAATAGCACCTTCTTTCGTAATTTGTAAGAATAATTGATGCATATTTTTAACCATATAATAAGGATATTTTTCATTAAAATAGGCAATTGATTCATCAATTGTACCATTTTGATAAGATAAATCAATCATTTTTTTAACATCGCTTAAAATAGGATCTTCTAATATACCAGAATCTCTAACCCCTTCAAGTGATTTAACAAAACTTTGGGTAGTATTAAATTCCATTATAACATTAGAAGTATAAGTTTGAATTTGTTCAAAGATAAATTCACTATATACTCTTTGACATCTTAAGTAAGCTAAATAAGGAATAAACAACACAGCTGCCGTTGCATAAATCAATGCCCAAATAAACGAGAAAAAGTATAAATAAGCTACTCCGCCAGCAAAGCCAGCAAATATAACTATTTGGGTAACATATTGACGTGTTGTATATTCTTGACCTAATTCCTTAGCTTTTTCTCGAACCATTTTAAAACTATATGGTGCATATTTATTGTAGGCAGAGGCAACACTTCTTGTAACAAATTGATATATATTTTCATCTTTATTAAATCGATAAGCAACGATAAATAACGCTATTGCTGCTAGTATTAAAAATTCCATTTTCCATTACCTCTCTTCCTAAACTACATTTCCTGTTAAAGGATCTATTATTTGAACCCCACTATTATTTGAATTATCTTGATGATCACTTAAATCAACAAAAGTTGGTTGCTCGACAACCGGTTCTGGTGGTTGAGAATTAACTGGTTGAGTTGAAATACTTTCAGATGTTAATTGAGATGGCATTTCATTTAAAGATTCAACTATCTCAACTTGGGGTTGAACATTTTGTTCAACTTTTACTTCTGTTTGCGTTGGTTCAAGTTGCTTTTCTTGATTAATAATCGGTTTTTGAGCAACAACCTCAGTCACAGATGTTGATGGTTCTTCAACTGTTGGTGTTTGTTCAACTTGTTGTTCGGGATTATTTAACATATCATTTACTTCGCTTGTTTTACTTAAGTCAGTTTGGATATCAGCATCAGGATTTTCACCATGTAAATTAAATGTATCTTCTGGTAAATAAACATTACCAATACTTAAATAATCAAGTAAATGCTTAGTTGGATTATTCATTGTAACTTGACCATCCATCGTTTTTTTATATAAATTATTAGTTCTTGGTTTATTATCATCATCAACATAAAATTCACAAACTTCAATAATTTCTCTTTGAAAACGATTTAGTTTTTTCGAAAAGTATCCTTTTACATAAATACCAATTTGCACATATCGATGGATTGATGATAAAAATTGATCTGTATCCTGCGATGACTCTAACAATGAGTACATACGCATCGGAATACTACTTGCTTTATCAGCATGAATTGTTGATAAAATATGGTGTCCTGATGAAATAGAGTTACGCACAGCAAGTACGGCCTCGGCACTACGAACTTCGGATAATAATATCCAAATTGGGTTCTGACGCATACAAGTAACTAACACATCAGAATATGAAGCAATGTTATTAGTTTTCATTGCTACTATATCCCGATTTGGATAGATTCGATCTAAGTGTAATTCCAATGTATCTTCAATTGAAATAATCTTTTCATTTTCACGGGTTTTAGAAGCTAAGTATTTAACTAACTCTGTTTTACCTGAACCAGTTTCACCACTAACAATAATGTTACAATGACCTAAAACACATTGTTCCAAGAAATTATGTAATTTCTCTGTCATATATTCTTCACTAATTAATTTTTCTTTATTTAACCTTATTTTAGCTGGTGTTTTACGAATAACACAAGCTATACCATTAGTAGCTATTGATTCATGAACAAAGTTCATACGTAACTCGGCACTTTCAGAGTCCAGAAATGGATGAGCCATGTTAAAAGTTTTACCCATTGTATTAGCACATTGAAATGCCACTTTTTCCATTAAAGGATTATTAATCTCTGGTCTTTCGACTTTAAATACTCCCCGAGTTAAACTTTTAAGCCATATTTGACCACCATTACTATATGATATATCGGTTATATCGTCATCTTGTAAAAATTCGTTGATTGGACCAAAGTCAATTTGATCAAAAATTGAATTCACTTTGCTCACCCTTCTCTATTCTTTATTGATTATTAGTTTTGTTATTATCAGTTTGATTATCATTACTATTTGGGATAGTTTCAATATCTTCACTATCTTCATCTGGTAACATAACTGATTGATTTAAGATAAATTCTTGAATGTATTCACTTGATACTTGGGTATCACCAGGATTGGCTGAATATGAAGCATTACGTGGCACTGGAATTATTTCAATATTACCAGTTGTTACATAACCAGCTTTCATTAATAATGCATACATATTATTTGGTACTGCAAATAATAATTCAGATGGTTGACGTGATTCTGTTGCAGTTTCAAATACATGACGTCCTTGCGAATCTTTTACTGCTAAAACTTTAATACTTTCAATCATTTTACCAAAAATAACTTTATTATCTTCCATAGCTTTAATATAAAGATCAATATAGTTATCTGGATAAATAGAGTTCCCATAGGTTGAATGTAAATCTACTGATAAACTATAAATTGTGTAACCATCTGGGATATCAGCAAAAGCTGAATCTGGCATTTTATCCTTATCAACTAATAATTCACTATAAAATAAACTATTAATTGGAATAATGGCACCATAAGTTACATATTTACCTATAACAGCAGAATTTGATTGAACAATATTATTTGAACTACTAAGCATACTTCTAGGCACTTGAATATTACCCACCATATCATCAGTAATTTTTGTTCTTGAAGTTATTTCTTGTTTAGCATATGGTACTGATACTAATGTAACAGCTTGTTTAACTCTCCAATTATATGCTAAATAAAGCACTAACACCCCAACTAAAACCCCTATAATTGTTACCGTGTTCTTATTCGTTAAAAATCTTTTTAACGAGTTTACTAAATTTCCCATTTTATCCTTCCTCCTTTAGTTCATTCATTTCTAAAACGGCATCTAATCTATTTACAATTTCATACTTATAATTATCTGCATTGGCATTGACTGAAAAAGAATCAGTATCTGAACTTACTCTAACACTAACCTTTGGTGGTGCTTCGTATATATCATAAAACGATATATCATAATTTCGATTAGTATTAACAGTTTCAGAAAATCTTCTTAAAAAATTTTCTACAAATTTTTCTTTATTAATTCTTAATTCTTTATATTCTCGATAGTAACCATAATCAACGGCATCAACTAAAGCAGCCTCAGTTACTTCTTTAACTAAATAATAATCTTTGGTTGTTGTGGTTGTTACAGAATTAATTAACATCATAGATATTATCACAATAATACCTAATAAAACAATCCAATAACCCCAATAAGCTGATTTCATTTAATCACCCCTATTTCCAAGCTGGACCAATAGTACTTGAAGTATCAGTCCACCTCATCCAAGAATTTCGACCATTTGTAGAAACTTCTTGAGCATATTCAGTATGTGTAGCCAACATATCAATAAAATTACTAGTATACCATTCATAATGTTTTATTATTTTATCTCTATTTACTAATGCCTCAACTGTTGTTTCATTATCATCTTTATCCTTTATCGTGCTTGTGTATAATTTCATATTGAAATCCTGATATCCATTGCCGCTTTCTTGGTCTTGATTATACTTTCTTATATTTTGCATATTTTGAGCGGTTAATTTAAAGTGATATTCCGGTTCTTCACTATAAATTTCTTCACTTGCATCTGTTATTCGTTTTATTGTCTCGGTTGCTTTTTCATTAATCCAATTTTTACCCATACTGTCATTTCCTATTCGATTTTGAGGATCAAAATTATTTAACGATATACTACGATAGAAGTAATTTTGTTTAAATAAATCTTCGGCATTTTCTTTATCAATATCTTTATCGGGTATCCTAACTATATCATTATCTACTTCATAATAGCAAGTGTATTGCGCTCCTCCACCATTACCATTATTACCATATCTATCTAATCGACCTGTTCCTGTACCTCCAATATCATAACCTAAATTGGTAAAATTAAATTTATATTTATAACCAGGGTTTAAGTTTTTCTTACGATTTAAAGCAACGGGGAACACTTTACCTATACTTTGCGCTAAGTCATTGTTTTTACTATCCATTATTACTCCAGTACCTGGCATACGATAAAAATCTGTGTTAGATATGTATCCTTTTTCTACAACAGCTTCATAATCTATATAATCTTCATTAGAATAGTAATATCCACTAAAAGTGTCAGAGCCTCCTTCTAACTTAGTATAAGATATGTCTCCGGTTTTATTAAATTTTGCTTCTGTATAATTTGTAGTAGACGATACTTCCGTAAATCCCGTTAACCACTCACTATATTTTTCATCATATGAAAATTTAATTTTAGGAGTTAAATCATAAGCTTTATATCCTTTACCATTATCTACACTATTAAAAGCTGTACCGCAAGAATTAATATCACTTATAGCACTAGTTATTTTATTATGAACATCAGTATATGCTTTATCAACTTGAGACTTCATATCATTTAAAATATCTAAGCTAGAACTACTCGAACTTGTAATTGTTTTGTTATCATTTTGAGTACCATATATTTTTTCTGAATTAATCCATAAGGTGTTATTTAATGGGCAAGTTCTTCCAGAAACATTTTTGAATCCAGTTATTGTTCCAAGTGTAGTATTAACATCTTTAGAATAACATAAATAACTCATTTGCCAACCATATTCATCAGAATAACCACAAGTATCAGAATATTCAGTACACCAATTCCAGGTATATGAATAAGATGTTCTATTTGGAAGTAATTCATTTTTATATACTCGCCAACCATAGTCACTAGAAAATTGACTGGCAGCATTTTTTAAATCATTATAAATAGTTGATAAATCTGTTAATTGATTTAATAAACCATATCCAAAATAATTATCACTTTTCTCTAATCCATAGAATGTATATCTATTATCACTCCAACGATAAAGATTAGATATTCTGTTATCATCGCTCTGATCAGTAGTTTTATTTATTTCATTTTGGAATTTTTTAGTTCCTATATAAGCACGACAAGTTTTTGTTCCTTTTAAGGTTACTTCTTTTACTCCCGTATCTCCAATTGAATCAATTGTAAAGTATTGACCAGAATAAGCAAATTTTTTCTTAGGTAACCTAAATGTTATTTCTTCAGCACAAGAAATATTACAATATTCATTAGTTTTTTGAGTATACTGAGTTAAGTTATCTTTATCAGCAGTATCATATATATTAGTATTATACACGCCACTATGTGTATTTTCATCACCATAATAAGCTATTGTTCTACTTAATACACAGTCTTTATCATCGCCAATAGTAAATTCATATGGAGATGAATCATCATCATTTATTTTACATACCTGAGCATCATAGTTAGGAGTACAATTACGAGTATTATCAATTGAGTCTGGATCATCACCTGGAGGATCTAATGGTTGATCGCCAACAGGTATTGTAAAAGATCCATCAACTTCATTAATTACATACATTCTTTGCTTGGCGTGATTTGCATTGCCGACATCTCTATCATATGAGTCTTCACTACCTATTAAATAGGTAACCCAAAAATTATTTGCTTCTCTTCTATCGTGATAACTTACACGAATTTGAAATCCTTTTCCATCTAAGCTAACTCCATCTTTGGATTTTAAATGAATCCAGGCAACTGTTCTATCAAAAATAAGATCATCAGCTTTAGGAATAATTTCACATTCAAATAAGTCAGGATTAGAATTATATGTTATGTCATCACAAGTCACTCCGCTATAGCCATCAATTCTTATATTTGTTTTATACATAGCATCATATGTCCAAGTTCCATCGTCCTGTTTTACATAACCTGGATGTTCACTTTCTTCAACTGCTTTATATCTTACTTCCCAAAAACCAGAACCATAGACAAATCCATCCGCTTTTTCACTTTTATCTCCTTCTTCACCATAAGGCTTTGTTTCATAAAGTTCTTTGGCACATGATTTATCACATTTACCGTCTTCATCTTCATCTTCATCCATTAAATCGCCATAGTCTTTTTGTTCAAAAGCATCATACAATTCTTTATATGCACCCTCATAATGTTCAGTAGAAAATGGAACATACCACCCAGTTTTAAACCAAATCATGCGAAGAACCGTTGACATATCTTTATATTGGTAATTTTCTCCGTAATGGCGTTCGTTACCACTTCCATCCAAATAATTTTGGCCTACGCGAATCATATTTATAGTTAAGCTTTTATCATTATGGATTTCATTTTTTCCAGCTCCAGAAATATAAAATTGATATAAATTCATTTCATGGTCTTGCTCTAATCCAGGACCATACACGCCTGCATTTACACCCGAACTTAAATTAGGATCCAAACAAAATGCATCATGGTCATTAGAACTATAAGTTGACATCTGGGAAAGTCTAACTTGTTTTCCTTCTCCATCAACATTAATAGGAATATCTACATCTGTTAAATTTGTCTTTGATGTAGTACTATCTACATCAAACTCAATTGCCTTAACATGCCATATTAAGAAAAAGCTGAAGAAGAAAATACATACTATTTTTGAAATCCATTTCATATTCTTTTTGCCCTCAACTTTCTTATTATTACTATTGTAACTAAAATCACTATACCACATATTGCCACACCTATTCCGGCATAGATAACAACTTTTTGCCAATTAATTTTATTATCATTTTTTATCGTTTCTTTTTCTTCTAAACTCTCCCTATATTGATTTATTTTTTTTAATATTGTTTCAGTTGAAACATTACTAAATAAATATTCTTGACAATATTTATAATCTTTTATATCTTCACATAAGGCCATTCCGTGAAATTGATTACTACGCGGTAATTTTAAATATTTATCTAATACTCTTTTGCCTCCACAATCATTTGTATAAATACTAAATTTTAAATTTTTATATTTTTCTAAATTGTGTGTTTCTAATTCAATAACTCCATCTTTTTTATCGTTATAATCATAAGTATCTTTATTATTATTTTCCTTAATTATCTCCGCATCATCAATTTTAAAATAAAAATTTTCAGGTAAATTTGTAACTGATATTTTTATATATTTGCCATTATAATATTCAAAATATTCTTTAGTAACATCATTTCCATTTGAATCAACTATTCCATCCTCAGTAAATTTATAACCATCAGGTAACGTTAAAGTAATTACTTCATAATTTAATTTTACATTATTAGCTTCTTTATTTAAAGCTGCTTGTTCTTTATAATTGCAACTATCAGCTTTATATGTACTTATGATAAATGTAAAACAAAATACTAAAAATAATATATATGTAATAGGCTTTTTCATATAACACATCCTCGTATTCTATAAAAAAGTATATCATAACAAAATGTAAATTCCAAGTCGTTTATTGTGAAAATTTAGAACTTGTGTTACAATGTTTAGCAAGTTATGAAAGTTTTTGAGTATTCAAAAAGTTTTATAACGGCATTGTACCAAATTT
>CANQLL010000005.1 GCA_947624705.1 uncultured Bacilli bacterium
TTTTCCTCAGAAATTTGGTACAATGCCGTTATAAAACTTTTTGAATACTCAAAAACTTTCATAACTTGCTAAACATTTTATCATAAAATTTAATAAAAATGATATTTTTATTATCTTTTTAATGTTCTTACTATTTCAGGTACAGTTTCTACTAGCTTAAAAGCATTACCTTTTCCAACACTAATTATCATATTATTTTGAGGTGAAAATAATAATTCTGATGTTTTTTCACCATTTATTTTAACTGCTCCTTGTTGAAGTAATCTTCTAACTTCGCTTTTTGAATTGTATTTTATAATAAATTATTAATATTATTATAAATGCTTTATAATCTTTTTTATTATAACTATCATAAGTACTTTAGTTTAATTAATAATTAAAGCATAAAAAGTCCACATATTTCCTAAACAATGATTACTTTATTCACTTCGAGAAACATTTAAAATTATTCCAATACTAGCCATACTTACAAGTAAAGAAGAACCACCATAACTAAGAAAAGGAAGCGTAACACCCTTTGCCCTTTTAGAGTTATAAAAAAATATAGGGTTGCCTATACTTATGTTATAACCCTTAGGACCAAATTATTTTAAATTACTAGCAATATATTCTAATTCTTTAAACTTAAAATATATTTTAACTTCTTTAGAATCACCTTGATCATATATAACAATTTTATCAATTAAATTTTTAATTGTACTCTTTGATGGAGTTTTTAATTTCATAAAATCTTCTATTGCCTTACGACATTTTGTAAATTCTTTTTCTTTTGAATTATTTGCAAATATATTTAGTCTATTCTCAATATTTCCTTTTTCTATATTTAATTGTTGTAATTCTTTTTCGTGATTATCTGATAAGTTTTTATATACATCAGTAGAGATAATACCCTCAAGTTTATCATTATACAAATTAGATATTATATTAATTTTCTTTTCTATCTTTTTATTAATTTCTTGCAGTTTATTTTCCATTTCTCCTATATCTCTATTATAAATATAGACAGAATCTTCAACTAAATTTCTTAAATCATAGTGTTTTATAAATTCCTCACCAATTTCATTAAGAAATTCTATAATATCTTTTTCTAATAGATGATAATTTAATCTATTGGGAGTACATCCACTTACTTTGCCTTTTCTTAAATAATGATTACAATGAGTATATAATGATGGTACTGATTTTGTCTTTTTAACACTTACTCCTAAAGTATGATTACATTTACCACAAAACATTATGCCAGAAAGTAAAAATCTATCAAAATTTTTTTCAGTTGGTGTATACCTTTTATCTTTTAACTTTTTTTGTACTGTATCAAAATCTTCTTTACTAATTATTGGATCGTGAGTATTTTCTACTATAATATATTCTTCTTCTTTTATATGCCTACATCTTTTACCTCTATAACTTATTTTTTCGTGAGTATGTTGCACCATATTACCAATATACATTTGGCTTTTTAAAATATTTCTTACAGTAGAGTTTTTCCAAACACCAAATCCCTCGTTTTCAGTAACTAGTAAACCTCTAGGTTCTTTTTTATAAACAATAGGAATAGCAATTTTTTCATTTGTTAATTTTCGGCATATTTTAGTAACCCCTAAACCCTCTAAATAAAGATCATAAATTAATTTAACTATTTTACTTGCTTCTGGATCTATTATTAATTTATGATTATCTTCAGGATCTTTCATATAACCATAACAAGCAAAACTACCAATATATTCTCCCCTTTGTTGTTTTACTCTAAAAGAAGAACGAACTTTTTTGGAAACATCTCTTAAATATAAATCGTTAACACCTAATCTAAGTCCTAACATAGAATCCCCAATATTAGAATCATAGGAATCATTAATAGCAATATATCTAATATTATGTTCCAAAAAATATTCTTCAATGTATTTTCCAGTTTTATACATTTCCCGTCCCAGTCTTGATAGATCCTTTGTAATAACACAATTAATAATTCCCTTTTCGATATCTTCTATCATTTGTTTAAATGCTGGTCTATCAAAATTTCCACCCGAATAACCATCATCAACATATTCTTTAACAATAGTTAAATTATTGTGTTTAGCAAATCCCTCATTAATCATTCTTTGACTTTGAATTGAAGAAGATTCATCATTATTATTAATATCCTCTTTAGATAATCTTAAATAACTACCACAATTATAGATTTCATTATTGTTACCCATTATTTACTCCTCCTTATAACAAAGGATAAATCAGAAAATCTACGCTTGGATAGTAGTATCTTTTTTAAGGCTTTGCAACTCATGTTTCCCTCCAGTTAATATTTGTTCATTTCTTATTTCACTACGATAACATTCTTCTAAAATATCTTTTAGCTTTTTTCCATTTTCCTTAAAATAAAAAGTAAACTTTACTTGTTTATTGCCATATTGCTTTATCATTTAACCACCTATTTTAAAATTATGATTAACAGTTTCTTTTAATGATACAACATTTATTTTTATTACAAAAAAAGAAACTGTTAAATAATTTGGTTAATTTAATTATTCGACAGCCCTATTTAAAATTCATTTTTTCTTTAACTGTTTCAAAGTATAATTTAAAAGTATCGGGATATGTAAGATTATCTGGTAAATCATAAGACAACATTATTTCTGACATTTCATATTCTTCGGGTAATTTATCCATTTCGAGTATTTCACAAAAACACAATAGAGCAAATGAGCTAATTTTAAAAACACTTATAGGAGTTAATTCTATTTTAGTAGCTCCCGTTTCTTCATACATTTCTCTTTTAGCAGCCTCTTGCCAAGTTTCATTTTCTTCTATATGTCCACCTGGTATCTCCCAGCCATTTCTCTTTTTATTATAGCAGAAAACATATTTTCCTTGATAACGACAAACACAAACTACACGAGTGTATTCTTTTTCATCACAGTAACCTAAATCATATAATTTTACTTCTAACATTCTTTAACCTCTTTCTTCTATTAGGATATCACATTAGAAAGTCTTGAGTTATTTTGGTAAAATTATTATGTAAATTATGTTTTAAAAGTTATGAAAGCTAAAAAACTTTAAACTGTTATTGGTTATTGGCTTGATGATTTTGTAAAAGTTTATATATTTTTTTTCGATTACCCCCATATGCATCAACAACATCTAAAAATAACTTCCATGCTTTACCCTCTTTAATAACATTTTTAGCCTTAACATAGCCATCTTCTAAACATTGAACTTTTTTTGCTAAAAGGAGAAATATAGCGGCATTAAGACATATTGCATTTATTTGGCCTTCATTACCATTACCTTGTAAAATTTCTATTGCCGATACAACATTATCAACTCTATTCTTTTTTTCAATAATGTCTTTCATATTAAAATTATTTGAAATATTCATGGATTCTTGAATATTCTCTGAAATGTTTTTTTCTACATTTCCATTTTTAATTCTCGTGAAATTTACATGTCCAATTGGTACTAATTCATCTAAATAATGTATTCCATCATAAGTTAACGAATACACTAAAGCATTATTTATTCCAAACTTTTTTAATACTTCGGCAGATAATCTTACATTTGGATGAGATAATCCATAAGCTAACGAATCTATTTCAATAGGAAAACTTAGTCCTGCTAAAGCAAAACTCATGGCATGAGGGGCATAAAATATTCCACCATAAACGTCGGCAAATTTAGGAGTTGTATCTTCAATAGAAAAAAATGATATATTAAATTTATTCAATATTTCGACTTTTTTATCAAACGGCAATTTAATATTAATTTCACATATATCTAAAAAATCAGACGATCCTGTCTTAGAAGACGTTGAATGTGAGCATGCTTTTGCTATATGTGCTCCACATGCGGCAGCAACAAAACAAGCTGTAGAGGTTATGTTAATAGTTTTAATTCCTTTTTTGCCACTAGAAGCAACTCCAACTAGTACATCATTATTTTTTAAGTTAATCTTTGGCTTTGATTTTTCTAATACATTATCCATTTTTAAAGAAGCAGTCAATAATCCACACACTTCATTAATTGTTGGCCCTTTTATCATAATACCATTTAATAACATCGTTAACAAACTGATTCTTTTTGATAAATTGGGCTCATCTAAAATTTTTTTCATTGCATCTTCGGCTTCATATTCATCCAAAGAATATCCTACATTTAATTTGTATAAAGATTCATATGGCTCATTATTCTTCTTTGTCTTTATTATTTCCATTTTTTCCTCCATTTTTCTTTAAAAATCTTATCACTTCAATTAAGGATGTTACTGATAATATACATTTTGAAAGTATTTCATCTGAAACAGTTGAAATATCTTTTAAATGAATAACTTTTAAATTTGATTTGTGCGCAGATTGTAAACCAACTTCACTATCTTCTATCGCTATTATCTCATCTCTATTAATATTTGCTTTCAATTTCGCTTCGGCGATTGCATATTCATATAAATCAGGATATGGCTTTATATTTTTGACATTTTCTCTTGTAACAATAATATCAAAAAGTTTAATATCTATATTATTTTTTATTAACATTTTTTGAATAAAGTCTAATGAGTTAGATGATACAATGCCAATTAAATAATTATTTGACTTTAAATAATTTAATAATTTTTTTAATCCTTTTTTTGTTGATACTATATGATTATTTATATAATTATCTCTAAACTTTAATAACCCTTTCCAATATTGCTCACTATCAAAATCTTTATAAAGCTTTTCCAATTTTTTTGAAATTTCGGTTTTAGATTTACCTAAAAAATTATTTATATAATAATCTTTAGAAATAACAATATTGTATTTTTTATTATATTTGCCCATTAGTTTGTAGTATAATGCCTCAGTATTAATAATAACACCATCAAAATCGAAAAAAATAGCTTTATGATATTTCAAAGAATTCATTGGCAGTACATCCCTTATTAAATTTTACTGGAAAATCCTTATTTAAGATTTCCCAATCATCTTTAGTTAATTCAAAATTTTCTGTATTTAAAATTTCTTTAATGTGACTTATGTTATTACTTTTAAAAACAATATATATATTAGACTGCTGTGTTAACCATTTTACAGCAATTTGTATATTAGATTTATTATATTTTCTAGCAATATTATCTAAGATAGGAAAAGTACCAGTAGGATAGAAAGGTTCTTTAGCCCCTGGATACGATAACATAATTGGCCTCCAGCTAATAAATTTAATATTATTTTTTCTACAATAATCAATAACTTTTTTCTTTTGGGATTCTCTACAAACTAAATTGTATTGATTTTGAACAGCAAATACTTTTTGCTTTAAATATTTATTATATTTTTTTATTGTTTGTATTCCTACATTAGATAAACCTACATAATGAATTACACCTTCATCTAATAAATAGTTCAATCCTTTACAAATTTCTTTAATAGAAACATTAGGATTTTGCTTATGTATATAATATAAATCAATATAATCTACTTGCAATCTTCGCAGAGAATCATGACAAGATTTTATTATATTGTTATATGCTAAATTCCATTCTCTTACTTTAGTAGATATAAAAACGTCTTCTCTTTTTATTTTTTTTAAAGCTTCCCCTATAATTTCTTCACTTTTTCCATCAGCATAACTTTCCGATGTATCAATATGGTTAATCCCATTATTAATTGCATAAAGAATAGCTTCTATATCTTTGTTATCATCATTATTGGGATTTGCGTTTATTTCTCCTCCCATTTTCCAAGTACCCAAGCCTATCTTTGATAATTCTTTATCACTCATAATTCCTCCATATTAAAATTATTAATATGTTATCATAAAATACCATATAAATCAATGCGAATCAACTCATATTGTAACGTAATTTTTTTACAAATTTCACTTAAAATATGTTATAATACATTCCAATAGAATTATTATTTATAAAAATGTTAGATTGGTTGTGTTTATGAAAGATGATATAAAAATAATACTAAGCTTATTAAAATATAACACAGACAAAAGTATTAATAGAAAATTAAATAATATTAATATCAATTGGATTAATGTTTTGGGATATTTAACATATCATAGAGTAGCAGGATTAGTTTATGAAAAAATAAATTTTATTAACCCAAGATTATTTGATTATCAGTTTTTTTTAACAACCTATTTAATAAATCAAGCCCAAAAAATTAGGACTATTGAGCAACAAAAATGGATAAATTTAATTAGTGAAAAATTAAATAAGAACAATATTAAACATGTATTTTTAAAAGGTGCTATCTTAAACTTTGAGTTATTTTCATATGGTTCAAGAGCAAGCAATGATATTGATTTGTTAATAAGCAAAAATGATATAGATATGGTTACTAAAATTTTGAAGAGTATTGGCTTTAAGCAAGGAAAATTTGATTATGAAAACAATAAAATATTAGAATATTCTGAAAATGAAAAAAAAGCTATTTTGAATGATAGAGGTGAAACTGCACCATTTATTAAACTATGCAATTTGCCAGTAGCTAAAACAATAGATGTTGATATCAATTTTTCGCTAGATTGGACTTCAAATGGTACCGAAGAATTAGTAAATAAATTTTTAGATAATAGAATACTTATAAAAAACCCATCTACGGGCAAAGAAATATATGCCCCATGTTATGAACATAACTTTATAGAACTATGTCTACACTTTTATAAAGATTCAGCACTTATAGATATAATTAAAAAAAGAAAAATATTAGATTTATATAAATTTGTAGATATTTATTATTTTATAATGAAATTTTGTAAAAAAATAAATATAAATAAACTGTATTCTGAAATATCAAAAAACAAATTAGATAGTTATATATTTTTTACTTTAACATATATAATTTCTATTTTTCCTGATGCCAAAACAGAAAAAATAAAAAAATTATTAAAAATGCTAAAACCTAAAAATGATATACTAAATACTATCTTTGATCAATATCAGCCTAATCATAAAATGTCAACTAATATTGATATTATAGAAAGAATATTTTCTTATAACTTAATAGAAAGATATAACGAGGTACTTGATGATAAAATTAATTAATAATATTGAAAAAACCCTAAGCAATCCTTTAATTAAAGTGCAATTAAATAATAATTCGCTACAAACTATTATAGAGTGTTATTCTGATTTTTGCAGTAATAAAATTAAAGAGTTCTCAGAAGCCTTTAATTCCTTATTTAAATGCAAAGATGAATTTACTAATATATTAAATGCTGTAATTGTAGAAAATTCTACATTATTTGATAAAGCATTAAATACGTTAAATAACGATAATTTATATACAAAGACAAAAAGAACTGCCGAGTTCAATAATGCAACAGTTACCACCTCTATTGCTAAATGTACTAAAGATAAAAATTACTATATCATAAAATGTTATGATTATTTTATATATATTTTTGATAAAAATCAAAAAAAATGTTTTATGATAATAAAAAATAATAAAAAAGCAATTACGATGATAAATATTCTTTTATTAACTCCTTATTTAATGTATGGAGAACTATATGCTGTACACGGAGGATTGATTAATAAAGGAAAAAATAACATATTAATAAATAATTCAAGTTTAGGAGGGAAAACTACTTTTGCTATCCTATTTGCATCACATGGTTGGAACATTATCACTGAAGAAACTACTTACATTACTTCAACAGGAAATATTTTACCATATAATATAAGAAATTATTTTAATATTAGAGTTGGTACTTATATTTCTTTTAAAGATTTTTTTCTATCAAAAAAAATTATTAATGAAAAATTTTTAGCGATGAATAATTTACCCTATGATGATCTTTTTGATTATGGTAAATTAAATCAATTTTCAATTGATTTTGACGATTTGGGTTCTAAAATTAATAACAATAAAATGAAAATAACCCACTCTCTAAAAGTATCTATTGACAAAAGTGAAAAATTTAAACTAAAAAAATGTTCACCTATAGAAAATGTCAAAGCTTTTCTAGAATTAAGTCTTGCTCCTACCGTATGTTTATTTCAAGAATTGTTAGACTATAATATTACTAACCAACAATATAGATATAACAACCTTATTAGAATATTTAAAAATACAAAAAGTTTTATTTTAAAATCTGGATTAGATTATAAAGAAAATTATAGTTTGTTGGAAAATAAATTGAAAGAAGATGTTAGAAAATAAATAATTTATTTTCTAACATCTTCTTTATTTATTAACGAGATTTAGTTTTTTTTTCTGACATTTCATGCAATTCATTGTATTTTTCAACTTGGCTATTTATTAATTCAAAGTCAGTTCTATAATTTAAACCTATAGCCTGTTTAACTCTTGCTAATGTTTCAGATGCAACTTTTCGAGCTTTATCACTACCATTAAATAATATTTGATATACTTCAGAAATATGATTTTCTAACTCTCTTCTTTTAGCTCTTATAGGTGTTAACGTATCTTGTAAAACATAATTTAAAAATTTTTTTATTTTCATATCACCTAAACCGCCACGTTCATAATGAGCTTTTAATTCATCCAAATCATTATACTCTAATTCTCCGGTTTGGCTATTTTTAAAATATTGTTCAAAATGCTTTTGTTTACAAAAAGCATCCAAATAAACAAATACAGGATTTCCTTCGGTTTTTCCAGGATCATCTACTTTCAAATGATTTGGATCAGTATACATTGACATAACTTTTCTAGTTACTTCTTCAGGAGAATCCGCTAAATAAATGCAATTGCCAATCGATTTACTCATTTTTGCTTGACCATCTGTACCAGGCAATCTTTGACATGATTCATTTTTCGGCAAAACAGCTTGAGGTAGCACCAAAGTTTCGCCATACAAACGATTAAAAGTTCTTACTATTTCTCTAGTTTGTTCAATCATTGGAAGTTGATCATCACCAACTGGTACTATGTCAGCGTTGAAAGCAGTTATATCGGCAGCTTGACTAATAGGATATGTCATAAAACCAACTGGTATGCTACTTTCAAATCCTCTATATACAATTTCCTGTTTAACTGTTGGATTTCTTTGTAATCTAGCTAGCGTAACTAAATTCATATAATAAAAAGTTAAGTCGCTTAACTCAGGTACTTCAGATTGTAAAAAAATTGTACTTTTTGACGGATCAATACCACATGACAAATAATCTAATGCCACTTCTATAACGTTATCTTTAACTTTTTGAATATTACCAGAATTGTCTGTTGTAGCTTGTGCGTCAGCTATTTCAATAAATATTTGTTCATATTCTCCAGAATTTTGTAACTCAACTCTTTGCGAAATTGAACCTACTAAATGGCCTAAATGTAATCTACCTGTTGGTCTATCTCCAGTTAAAATAATATGACCCATAAGAAAACACTCCTTTTTTAAATTATCAATATTCTATCATTAAATACCTTTTGTGTCAATTTTATATATGTAACTTGGTAATTCATTTAAAGGTACATAAACATCTGCCAAATCTACTAATTCCTTTGGTGGAATATTAACGCCCGTTGCTATTTTAAATCCACATTCTAATTTAAACATATCAATATCATTTAAATCATTACCGATAATTATAACATCATTTAAACTTACACCACAAATATCAGCTAATTTTTTTACACCAAATCCTTTGTTAACCCCTTTATTACAAATAGAATGAAATTCATTTTCAGAAACAACAACATGAAAGTTTCTTATATTTTTTATTGTTTCGTTAAGTTCTAATCCCCGTGTTGTAATTCTACATATATGCTCTTTATCTATGTTATTTAAAAATTCTTCTATATTATTATATATTTCATCACTATAAAACCACGGCTGAGATAAATCCTCAGTTAACTTTTTAGAGCCTCTCAAAAATTTATATTTGTGAGTTTTTAAATCCACATATGCCAAAAATTCAAATGGCACTTTTTTCAATTCTTCAATTAATTTTTTTACATCTTCAAAATTCATACTATCACTAAATATAACATTTCCATTTTTGGAAACAATAACTGAACCATTTTCACAAATAAAAGGAACTTTTAGATTTACATCCTTTAAAGTTTGATATCCACCCATATATCCTTTTCCCGTACAAAATGAACAATTATAATTTTTTAAATTATTTAGTGTATTAAGTAACTCGGTATTATTTTTTCCCTTAGTGGATGCTATTCCACTCATATCACAAATAATTAACTTCATTTCTATATCTCCTCTTGTTGAAACAATTCTTGATATGTATCTATTTTTTTATCATATTTGGATTCATCCCATAATTTTTTTAATTCTATAAAAAATTCATAATATTTTTGTTTATATTCTAGCCATTTTTTATAATTTTTTTCTCTATTATTAAATGCATATGTAGCTTTTTCAATATCATTTGATTTCCAATTTGAAGCTAAAGTCATCATTTGTAATATTACTTCTTCATTCCTATTACTACATTCAACAATTTTCTCATAAATTTCCTTATTAGTATCACCTAAATTAATAGATGATTCTTTAATACTTTTTGACATCTTAACATATGGAAATAATCCACTAATCAGTTTACCATATAATGCACAAATAGTTGCTTTTTTATCAATCAGATTATTTATTCCTCCTGTTTTATTTTTGATTCTTTCAATACATATACGCGCTAGATACGGATATAAGTGTTCTTCAAGACCAGCTATAACAATAACACACTTCTTTTGATCTCTTATTATTGGAAGAACAATATCTGCTACAGTGTACGCTTGACTTACCATGGTTGAATAATCATTACCTAGTAAATTTAATCTTTTATACGTTTCATCAGTCGCTTCACCATCTATAAAATCACTAATCTTGAAAACACTTGAAATAATTGAAAATGTTCTAGAATGATCCAAAAAATTATGAGTCCTTATTTCACCATTTGTTTCATCAAAGCCTAATTTTTTTATAAATGATATAAATTGCTTTGTATATAAAAATAAGTCATCTAATGGCTTTTGCCTTGAATTAAGAGCACTTAATTCTGATATTATAATATGAGTGTAAATTCCTGTTTCTTGTTGTAGCTCTAAAGTTTTAAATATAGACGCTAATGTACCAGCAGTTGGAGCACTTGTAGGACCAAATCCAGTTACAATTGCCATATCTTCTATATTAAAATCATTAACTTTTTCTATATTATCATAGCAAATATATTTATAATCTAACTCATTGTTATTACCGTAACCTTTAATATTAATATTATCAAAATTAATTTTATAATTATTTTTCTTTATTATAGAATTAATTTCATTTAAAGAATATTCTAAATCTTTAAGAGCATATTTGTAATCATTTTCTACTTCTTCAATAGTTTTATTATTTTTTATTGCGATTTCTTTTAATTCTTCATCTGTTAAATCATATTTATTTTTCATAATATTTTTTCCTCTCTTTCCATTATAATATTTATCAAGCATTCCAACAAGTTTTTTATAATTTCTTTTTTATGCAATGGAAAAATTATGAGTTAATCTTCAAATGTTAGCCATCAAGTGTATTTAGTATTATTATTGTATTTTTTCTCTCTATAATAGCCGCCAAATTGTAGTTCTCAAGTGTTTCAATTTTGAAGGTTGTAATGAGAGAGTAACCCCTAAAAAAGTTGTGATTTTTTTGCTATTTTTAATAATGTTTTTAAATTTTGGGATTTTGTAAATTAATCAAATAATAGAATCTCGTGAAAGACCTTATTATTAAGGAAAAAATTTTATGTGTTATTATGAGTGCAACAAAAGGGCAACCCCCGTAACCGGAATTAAACCAATAACTACACATAAGTTTAGTATTGCTTGAATTAAAATCCCAAAAGCTAAACCAAAGACTAAATATTTAGCGAATAAATCTTGAGTACGCATCGCTATTTTCATGGAACGATAGAAAATAATAAAGAAGAAAAAGCAAACTATTAAAACACCTAAAAAACCAAATTCTTCCGAAATAATCGAAAAGATAAAATCAGTTTGCGGTTCGGGAAGATAAAAATGTTTTTGAATTGAATTACCAAATCCCATCCCTAAAAGGCCACCTGGTCCTATAGCATATAAACTCTGTATAATTTGAAAACCGCTACCTAAAGGATCACTCCAAGGATTTAAAAAAGATACAATACGGGCCATACGGTATGGAGCCACAATAATTAAAGCTACTATTCCTAATAAACCCGCACATCCAATTTTTACAAAAAAAGATATTTTAACTCCTGAAACAAATAAAATACAAACTAAAGTTAAAACAATAACCATACCGGTCCCAAAATCCGGTTCGAGCATGATTAAACCAAAAAACAAAAGAATTATGCCAATAATCGGTAATACTCCTTTTTTTATATCTTTAATTTCTTTATTATTATTGGCTAAATATTTTGCCACAAAAATAATTAAACCTATTTTAGCAAATTCACTAGGTTGAATCCCAAAACCGCCTAAACCAAACCAACTTCTCGAACCATTTCTAATCGTACCAATACCAGGGATTAAAACTAAAATTAATAAAATAAAACAACCTAAAATAATTAAATTAGATTTTTTCTTATAAAAATTATAATCTATTTTAGATATTACTAACATTAAAAATATACCAATTATATAAAATAATCCTTGGGCTTTTAAAAATTTTAAAGGATCATTAAATTTATATTCAGCCCAAACATTACTAGAGGAATAAATCATTAATAAACCAAATCCCGCTAATAAAAGGACAGCTAAAAAAAGTATTAAGTCGATATACTTTTGTTTCATTAGTAATCACCTAATACAAATATATGAAAACAATTACAAAATAATTTTTAAGAAATTACTTTGTAATTGTTTTTTCAATAACTCTTTTTATATTATCTTCATTAAAAGGTTTTACAATCATATCCACAATTGGATATTTAAAAGCTAAATCAATTTTTTCTTTAGAATCATCACCAGTTATAATTGATACTGGTAAACTTTTAAATAAATCATTTTCTTTAAAATAATCTAAAACGGCAAAACCATCAACATTAGGCATATTTAAATCAAGTAACATGGCCACGATTTTACAAGTGGTTTGACTTTTAATTATATCTAAGGCTTCTTGTCCATCAGAAGCAATTAATATTTGATAATTATCTTGAAAAATTTTATGAATAAAATTTTGAATAATATTTGAATCATCAACAACTAAAATGGCTTCTTGATTAGTATTGTTTTCATTAATAACTTGTTTAGGAGCTTTTTCTCCTCCTAAATATTTTTTAGCTAAATCAATCATTTTGTTGGCCTCAGCCATTAAAGTATCAAAATTTTGCATAACATAAAATTTATCTTGAGCTTTAGATTTCATTTCATGTTCATAAGCTAATTCAGCTAATTTAGTAAAACCTAAATAACGCGCATCGGACTTTAGAGAATGAACTTCAATTGCATAATTAGGCATATCACCAATTTCTTTATAAGTTTTAAGCCTTTCTATTTTAGTAAAAACTCCATCTAGAAAATCATTTAATGTTGCATCATACATATCCATTTCCCCAAATAATTCTAAACTAGATTTTACATCTACACCATTAGCTATTAGTAAATCTACATCTTTCATATTATCAAATCTCTTTTCTTACCTTAATTTTATCATAATAATATTTTTTAACAAGAAAAAAAGTTAAAATCAAACTTTAACTTTACTAATTTATACAAAATTATTTAATTTATTATAAATACTTTTGTAATACTCTTTTTAATTCTTCTTTTGCTATAGGTTTAGCTAAATAATCATCAAAACCCATATTTAAATATTTATCTTTCATTCCCTCAATCGCATTTGCCGTTAAAACAACAACCGGAATATTAAAATTAGGTATTTGTTTTAATTTCATTAAGGTTTCACTACCACTTTTATGAGGCATCATATCATCAAGCAAGATTAAATCATAATATTCATTATTTTTTATTCTATTAATTGTATCTTCCCCATTATCTACTTGAGTTATATCCATTTCATAAGGTTGTAATAATCTTGCTGCCACTTTTAAATTTAATAAATAATTTATCTATATTCTTTGCTTTACAAATTTATACAAAATTAGAACTTTTTAAGCTATCTAGTCCTTTTTAATTTAATTTTATCATTTAAGTCTAACAATTCATAATAACTATTTAATAATTCTTGTATTTCGTTTTCAGTTTTTGTGGGGTCAGCCATTTTTTCTTCAATCAATCTTAATTGATCACTAATACTTAAATTTTGATTTAAATTATTATTTAAGTTATTTTCTCTTTCTTTATATTCCTGATACCCGCCTTCATATCTAATTATTTTTTTATTATTAAACACCAAAATTTTATTTGTAACTTCTTTTAATAAAAATTGATCATGACTTGCTATTAAAATAGAACCAGGAAATCTTTTTAATGCATTTTCTAATTCAATTTTATTAGCTAAGTCAAGATGATTAGTTGGCTCATCCAATATTAATAAATTATAATCTCCCACAATTATTTGAGCGAGTTTGATTCTCATTCTTTCCCCTAAGCTTAAATTATTTATTTTAGTTTTAAATTGTTCTCTATTAAAACCCATATTTACTAAATTAGTTAAAAATAATTGTTTTGTATTATAATCAAAGGAATTTGCTAATTCCATTATTGTTTTTTTATTTTCTAAATCAAAAACATCTTGACTCATATACGCAAATTTTAACGATGGAGTTTTCCAAATTTCTCCGCTAGTTATTATTTCTTTTCCTAAAATCATATTAATAAGTGTTGTTTTTCCACAACCATTTGGTCCAATTAATCCAATTTTTTCCCCACTATTTATTGAAAATGAAACATTTTCAAATAATTTTTTTAAACCAAAATTTTTAGAAACTTCATTAAAATTAATTAAGCTTTTATGACCATTACTAAAACCATTAAAAGAAAATTTAACTTGTTTTTCTTCTTTGGGTTTAGCAATATAATCTTCTCTCATCTGTTCTAATCTATTCTTTTTGCTTTCAGCACTTTTTGCAGCTTTAGCAGCTTTTCTTTGAGCATTAGTTTTTACTCCTTTTACTTTAGCATCAGAAAGACTTCCACCTTGTCTTCCTGCTTCTTTTTCTCCTTTTTCACTCCAATTTTTTAGTTGCATTATTTCTTTTTGAATTTTTTTATCTTGCTTTTGTTGATTCTCATATTTTAACATTAACTGAGCTTTTTCAGTTTCTTTTTGATTATGATATTCATCATAATTACCATAATAGATTGTTACTTTTCCATCTTCAATCTCTATTATTTTATCAACTATATTATTTAAAAAATATCTATCGTGTGACACTGCTAAGACTGTACCATTAAAATTTTTTATTTTGTTAATTAACCATTCAATTGATTCTATATCAACGTGATTTGTTGGTTCATCAAGTAGTAATATTTCTGGATTTTGAGATAATATGTATGATAAAATTAATTTCGTTTTTTCTCCACCACTAAGGTTCTTCATTCTTTCTTCACTGAAATCTACACTATTATCAATTTTTAATTCTTTAAATAATTTCAAAAATTCAGAAGCTTTGCTTTTTTCGTTAAATATATTTATAAATTCAGAAGCATTATATTCTGTTGCTTGTTTTAGATAGCCTATATTTTTTTGAAGTATCTGTACTTTTCCTTTATCAGGATCTTCTAAACCCATAATTATTTTTATTAATGTAGATTTTCCACTACCATTTTTTCCAACAATTCCAATATGTTCGCCCTCATTAATATCCAAATTAACTGATTTTAATACTTCTACTTCATTATATATTTTTGTAATATCATTTAATTTTATAATTGACATATAAATCACCTACTTTATAAAATTGTTTAAATAATTGTTTAATAAATTTTGTAGTTCATCTTTATTATATTCTAACATATATATAATTTTTTCCAAAGCATAATCATATAATTCCATATTATTACATGAATTATTATAAAATGGAAAAGTATTAGTTTTTAATAATATTTCTGCCAAACATAAAGAACATAAATTTTTACACCAACAATTTTTACATAAGTTATGGCATTTGGTATTTGCTTTTTTCACTAGAGGATCGTCTTTTTTCAAATATCCTAATAATCTTATACAATTATATGTGTCTCCGTTATAATCATATACATTAGAATAATCATTTGATAACTCTTTACAAAAATACTCTTGTTTCTTATGGTACAATAAAGCATTAATAACTGAAGTTAAATAATTACTGACTCCCAAATTTTTACTATTTGATACAATTCTATCAATTGAAATATCGATAAATTCTTTTTCTTTCGTTAATAAATCTTTTCCTTGAATTAATTTTAAAGTATTATCATTTGTATCAACATCATTTATAGAATAATTAAAACCTGTTTTTTCAAAAAATGATATTAAATCATTAAATGAAATATTGTCTTGGTGATATTTTGTATAAGTACATAATAATTGAACCTTTATATTTTTAGCAGATTTTAATAAATTTATATTATTCATTACAACATTAAATGTATTTGTTCCTCTTAAGAATTCTTGAATCTTTTTAGGACCGTCAATACTAACATAAACTTTAAATTTATTTTTATCAAAAAATTCTATTATACTTTTACTTAAAAAAATCCCATTGGTAACTATACGATAATCAAAATTATTATCTTGATAATGCTCATTTAATTTATCTACTATATATTTAATACTATCAAAGTTAATTAAAGGCTCCCCGCCAAAAAAATATATAGTTTTTATATAATCATATTTTACATATATTTCTGTTAATATTTTATCTATGGTTTCTTTTTTCATCAAACTATCTTTACGATTATAATTACCACCACTGGCATAACAATATTTACAATTTAAATTACAAGTATTAGAAACATTAAAAACTAATTTAAATAATTTTTTATTACTATTTGTTTTCTGATTCACATAATTAACTTTTGAAGATTGTTTTTTTATATCTTCATGTTTTAAATATAAAACTAGATTATTACCATCAAAAATATATTCATGGTTATTTACTAAATATTTTTTCTTCATAATTATGAAAAAGATAATTAGCCCATGCTAATTATCTTCCACCTCCGCAACTATGACTTGGTCCACAATCACCATCACCATCACTATTTGCTAATGTAATTAATTCTGTCAAATCTACAATATCCATTACCTTTACCTCCTCTGCTTATTAATTATCTTAATTCTATTTTTATATAATGTCAACATTTTTTGGCATTAATTTCCATTTTCTATTTAATATAATGAAAATTTCTACAATTTGTTAAAGTAATTCTAACCAATTTTAAATGATGTTGGGTAGAATTACTTTAAATTTAATTTTTTGAATACAATTTCCTTAAAGTTAATATTTACTTATCTAAATACTTTTGTAATACTCTTTTTAATTCTTCTTTTGCTATGGGTTTAGCTAAATAATCATCAAAACCCATATTTAAATATTTATCTTTCATTCCCTCAATCGCATTTGCCGTTAAAACAACAACCGGAATATTAAAATTAGGTATTTGTTTTAATTCCATTAAAGTTTCACTTCCACTTTTATGAGGCATCATATCATCAAGTAAGATTAAATCATAATATTCATTATTTTTTATTCTATTAATGGTCTCTTCCCCATTATCTACTTGAGTTATATCCATTTCATAAGGTTGTAATAATCTCGCCGCCACTTTTAAATTTAATAAATTATCATCAACAATTAAAACTTTTTTACCTTTATAACTATTTAGATTTTCTTCTTTAACTTCTTCTACTTTTAAAGTAGGATTTTTTACAATTTTTTGATCAATCGAAATGATAAAATCAGAACCTTCTTGATAAGTACTTTTAACTACAATACTACCATTCATTAAATCAACTAATTTTTTAGTTATAGCAAGTCCTAATCCTGTTCCTTCAATAGTTGAATTTTTTTCATCTAATCTTTCAAATTTAGTAAATAATTTATCAATATTCTCTGCTTTTATACCTCTACCTGTATCTTTAATAGAAATTATTAAACGACAAACATCTTCTTTAAAAATACTATGAACTGTAAAAGTTATACTACCTTTATCAGTATATTTAACTGCATTTGTTAAAAGATTTAAAATAACTTGTTTAAATCTTACTGCATCACCATATAATACTTGCGGTAGGGTTTTATCAATATTTACTTTTAATTCAATTGGTTTTTCACCAATTCTTGCTTTAGTTAAATTAATTAAATCTTTTAATATTTTATAAACATCATATTCACTATTAACTATTTCTAATTTATTAGCTTCTATTTTAGAAATATCAAGAATACCATTAACTATTTCTAGTAAGGTAGAAGAGGCACTAATAATATCATCTACTTCTTCTTGAGCTTTAGGCGTTAAGTCTTCATCTTTTAAGCTTTCAGAAAAACCAACAATAGCATTTAAAGGAGTTCTTATTTCATGAGACATACTACTTAAGAAATCTGTTTTTGCACTATTTGCTTTATCAGCAACATCTTTAGCTATATTTAATTGTTCAATCATTTTAACATCAGGATTTTCAATGGTAAAGTACATAACAAAAGCAATAAATATATGACAAGGATTTACTAAATAATTTAAAGTCGGATTTATTATCATACTTGCTAAAACTATTCCAGCTAATAATATTAATAAATATAACGGAACATATTTTTTGTTTTTAACATTTTTAAAATCAATTAAAAGACAAATAATTTGAAATATTAACCCTAAGCCAAACATAGTATATGTAAACATAACTGATAAACCCGTAGCAACAGCTCCTTGAGCAGAAATTTCTACTTGAGTAGGTAAAAAAATTATCAACAATACACTTATATATGTAATAATAGTAAATATTTTTTTATATTTATTTTTCTTATTTTTGTCTTTTAAAGAAATATATAACGAATAGAAAGTTAATATACATATCCAACCCAATATACTTATCAAATAAATTTTATTAAATACAATTATCATTCCCTTTGGAACTTTAACATGTGGGCTAACTAAAAAGCCAAGAAGTAATCCACTTAGCGACATAAACAAATTAGCTACTAAGAAATTTTTATATAATTCATCTTCAGTGTGTTTTAATCTTTCCTTGCTAAAAAATACGATTGTAATAACTAAAATAACAAAAAATGCATAACCATTAATTAATAGAAAGCCCTCCATATAATACCACCTCTTTAATTCTTCGTTAATTTTTTAATATTATTTTTCGCATAATATATTTCAATTTTATCAATGGATATATTTGTTTCATAAATATCAACATTAATTTCCGATCCATCTAATTTTTCTGTTCTCAAGGCATTAAAATTAATTTTATTGTTTTGTGTTAATGGCAAATCACATCTAAATTTAAATTTAGATGGAATTTGCCTAGAACACATTGTAGGATTCGAAATTATTTGCTTATAAACAATATCATTTACAATTTGAAGTTTATCTTCATTACAATTTTCTTTTAAAATTACGTGACAAATTGGCATAATTCCTTTTATTCTATCATCATAATAATCTACTATAATTGCATAGTGAATATTTTCATTTTTTAATATTTCTTTTTCAATTTCGTATGGTTTTACTTTATATCCATCAATTCTAGCAAATGAACGATCTTTTCGTGCATTAATGTAAAAAACACCATCTTTGTCCATTTCACCTAAATCTTTTGTTCTAATATATTTTTTACCATCCAATTCATAAATAGGAAAAATAATATTATTATGCAATATACCATTAGTAAGATGAGGTGAAGATATAACAACCTCCCCTTTTAATCTATCCATTCCTTTTTCAAATTTTAATGGTATTAATTGATCTTCAACATCAGGATCTACAATAGAATAAGTTGTATTTGGAAAAGGTATTCCGATTGAACCTAATTTATTATAATCTCCGCTTGCATACGAACAACCACCCACTAATTCACTCATACCATGACCTTTTTCAATTACAGCTTTACAACCATGTTGTTTTAACCATTCATTTATTTTTTCTTCATCTTCTATGGTCATAGAATCGCCACCATATAATATTTTTTTTAAATATTCTAAATTCTCTTTTTCTAAATAATGACAATCTAAAAATGTAGAAAGAAATGCAGGTGGAACCATAATTGAATTAGGTTTATATTTCTTAATTAAATAACCGAATTCACTAAAAATAAACTCTGGTATATGAATATTTATTCCCTTATTAGCATAAGTTTGAAATCCATTATTAAATCTGCCAAATGCAGCAAACCCAGGTATTATATGTAGTGATGTTTCATTCTGATTTGGACCAACCCCAGCCAATCTATTATCAATCATTGAAGCTATTGCTTGAACATTTGTAATAGGTATTGGTTTAGGTCTTGAACCACTGGTTCCAGATGTGTGACCAATATATATTATTTGATTTGGATCATTAACTATTTCATAATTGCAATTTACACATTCTTTCTTCAATTTGTCATAATCAAATATTTTTAATAAAGAAGTTTGTTTTGCTTCTTCTAATATCTTTTTTTGTTTTTGGATAGAAATTAAATATTCTTTTATCAATTTATTATTTTTGATTTTATCATTGCTATCAAAATTATCAATTATATTTAAACCATTTTTTAATCTATCATAATTAATAATATCCTTATAATATTCTAATAATGCATTTGAATCCATACATTTTATAGGATCAAGTAATATTATATTGTTAATACCTAATTCTTTAATTTCTTTTTCAATAGGTTTTAACATTCCTAAATAACATTGATCTATTGAAATAATAAATTTAGGTTTCTCATATCTAATTAATTCTAAAACTTTCTTAGCATTAGTATTAATATTCATACTATCAGGACGTGGATCTATGTAATCACATATAGCTCCTATTTGCATAGCACCACAACAAATCTCTTCTTCTTGAGGAATATTAGGAACTAAAAATAATATTATATCGTCTTTTTTTACTCCTAGTTGAGTAAGAACTTTTGAAGATAAATTACAATTATAAATAAACTCATCATAAGTTTTTTGCATCCCATAATACATACTAGATAATTGACTAAAATTTTTTATATTTGTTTTTTTTAAATATTCTACAATATTCATTTTAGGTAGAGAAAAGGTAGAACAATCAATATCTCTTTGTCTATACCATTTCATCCAAGGCTTATCTATATGAGGATAGCCTGTTATTTCTTTTTCTTTTTTCATTTCAAAACCTCCATGTATAAACGTTTTACTGCTAACTATATAATATCTAAAAACAAAAACTTTTTCAATTAATTTTAATGATTAATAACTAAAATCTAAAAATTATTAAAAAATTAAAAAACAAAAAAGCTGATTAACCAGCTTTTTTGATAAACAGTATCAACATTTAATCCAATTTGATAATGTTCCACGCCAATTTTTAATGCCACTACTGTGTTCTTTTTTTATTGAATCAATAATTCCTTGCAAAAATTCTTTGTCACTCATATATTACACCTCCTTTAATTACAAATTTTATCGATAAGGTCAAATAGTTTCTTTCTTTGTTCACAATAAACATATACTCCTTGTGAATGTATTTCATTTCTATTGTTAATTCTAGTTGCTGGACAACCATTATGACAAATACTAAAAATTTTACAATTACGACATTTATTAGGTAAATAATTTATTTTTTCAACAAAGTTTTTGTAATTTTCTGAATAAAAAATACTTTCTAATGTGTTACATTTAATATTTCCATAAGAATTTGTGCTTCTTAAATATTCACAAGGATAAAAATTCCCATTTTCATCAATAGATATCCACTTAGAACACATTCCTCTATTAGCACATAATGACATTGGTTTTTTTGCAAACCACATTAAAATTTCATCAATTTCTCTCACTTTTATTTCATAATCACGCAATTTTAACCACTTATTAAAAATATTAATTAAATATTGTGACCATAAATCACTGGATATACTAAAATTATCATTATTTGAATCATATACTGGACTATATTTAATTTCTTTAAAACCATTCTTAACAAAAAACTCAAAATTTTTAATACCATCATTATAAGTGCTTTGAGTAACTGTAGCTATTACAGGTGGATTAATGCCATTTTTTCTTAATATTTTTACTCCATTCATTACATTATTAAAGCTACCTAATTTATGATTAATTAATCTATTTTTATTATGAGATTTTTCATCACCATCTAAACTTACACTTACAATGAATTCATTGTCTTTAAAAAACTTTGCAAAATCATCATTAATTAATGTAGCATTGGTTTGAATCATATTTATAATTGTTTGATTTTGTTTTTTATATTTTTTTACTATTTTCATATAATTTTTATAAAAATCCAATCCTGCCATCATTGGTTCACCACCATGCCAGCTTATTATTAAATTATCAGTTATGGAAAAAGCTTGTTTAATAATTTCATCTAAAATATCTAATTTCAAAATTTTAAATTTACTACTTTTAAATGGTGCAGCATAGCAATATGTACATTTCAAATTACAATGATTTCCAACCGGTTTTATTTGCAAGGTTAATTCTTTCATTACTAACTCCTATTTTTTGTTCTTTTTTTTATTTTTTCATTATTTAATTTTTGATAATAATCAACTATTTCTTCATGATAATAATCTAATTTACCTTCTGGTAAAATTAATGTTCTTTCAATTCCTAAATTATTAGTAAAATCAGGATTATGGGAAACTACCAACATTGTTCCTTGAAACTCTTTAAATGTCTCAGCAATAATTTGCTGAGTTTTAGGATCTAAATGATTAGTTGGTTCATCTAAGATAAGAAAATTAGCTCCTATTAACGATAATTTAGCTAAAGCCACTCGACTTTTTTCACCTGGAGATAAAATTCCTACTCTTTTAAAAACATCATCTTTATAAAATAAGAAACGACCTAAACAATTTCTTAACTGATTTGGTGAAATAGCAATATCATCAAAATTATCGATAATACTTTTATCATTATCTAAAAGTTCATGTTCTTGAGCATAATAGCCAATATCGGTTTTATTACCTATTATTATTTGACCACTATCCTGTTTTAATTTTCCGACAATTAATTTCAATAAAGTAGATTTACCGATACCATTTGGACCAACTATTAAAAATTTTTCTCCCTTAGATAACGAAAAAGATAAATTATCAATAATATTATTAGTATTTTTCTTATCATATTTAAAACATAAATTTTCTACTTTTAATGGTAGATTACCACTTTCACGATTCATCAACATTTTAATTTTAACATCCTTAATTTTGGGCTCATAATCTATTTGTTCACTTTTCATTTTTGCTAATTTCTTTTCACGATCTTGAGCCATCTTTTTTCTTTTTCCTGAGGAAAATTTATATTTATCAACAATTGCTTGTAATTTTTCTATTTCTTTATTTTGTTTTTTTATTTCATTTTCTAAAGATTGTTGTTTAGCTTCATATACTTTAATAAATTTATTATAATTGCCATCATAAAGTTCCATTTTATAATTTTGTTTATCTAAATATAATGTTTTAGTCGTAATATTATTTAAAAAATCTATATCATGAGAAATAACATAAATACTTCCTTTATATTTTTTTAAATAATCTATAACAAAATCTCTTGTTATTTTATCTAAATGATTAGTTGGTTCATCTAATAAAATTATTTCTGGCTTAGAGTATAAAAGCCGAGCAAAAGCAACTTTAGATTTTTGTCCTCCTGATAACTTTTTTACTTCTTGATATAATATATCATCACTAATATCCATACCTTTAATAATTTTTAATAATTCCGTACTATAAGAATAAAATCCCCAATATTCTAATTTTTTCTGAGTTTTTTCAACTTCTCTAAATAATTTTTCTTGTTCTATAGAAGAAGGATTTAAAGCAACTTTTTCATATAAATTTTGCAGTTTATTATTTAAATTTTCAATAGGACGAGCATTTAATAAAAAATCAAAAACTGTTTCATTATTATCCATTATTTCTTCATCAATTACTTGAGGAAGAAAACCAATACGTAAGTCTTTTTTTATTTTGACATAACCAAAATCTGGTTCTAACTTTTTTAAAATCACTTTTAAAAAAGTTGTTTTACCTGCCCCATTAACTCCAACTATGCCCACTTTTTCATTTTCAGGAATAATTAAATTAACATTATCAAAAATTTTTTGAACACCAAAGGATAAAGACAAATCTTTAATCTGCATATTTAACCTCCAATCTATCGATTTATCGAGGAATTAAACACTTTTAAAAGTTATCTTATCAACTATTATACTAAATCAAAAGCAAAAGTCAAATTTTTTTAAACACCCACTGAATTAAATTCAAAAAAATATTATACTTTTATTATTCTATATTAAAAAATCTATACTAAATGTATAGACTAAATCCAAACACCATAAGTAATTGCTGCCATGGCTAAAAGTAAACCAACAACCCAAAATACTTTAACTATATCTTGTTCAGTCCAACCTAATTGTTCAAAGTGATGGTGTAAAGGAGCCATTTTAAATACTTTTTTATGGAATTTCCGAATTGAAATAATTTGAATCATTGAACTTAAAGTTTCAATAACAAATACACCACCAATTAAAGGCAAAGAAAGTTCATGTCGTGTTAATATCGCAATTGTAGCCAGAGCTCCACCTAAAGCTAAAGAACCCATATCTCCCATAAATACTTTAGCAGGATAAGAATTAAATAGTAAAAAGCCAAATAATGAACCAACTAAAACAAAACAGAAAATAGCCATTTCTTGATTACCTTGCATCCAAGTTGTATTCCATGATAATAAACCAAAGGCTAAAAAAGCAATAGCACTTAAACCACCAGCTAAACCATCTAAGCCATCGGTTATATTAACAGCATTAGAAGTACCAACAAGTAAAAACAAGATAAATAAACCAAAACCCCAACCTAATGGAATAGTTAAACCTAAAGAAGTTATTTCAATAACTGATTGTCCCCCATTTTTCATAAATATATAGAAAAAGATAATAGCAATAACTAATTGACAAAAAAACTTAGTTGAAATTTTTAAACCTTTATTATTCTTATATTTTATTTTCAAAAAATCATCAACAAAACCTAATAAAGCATAAGCTAAAAAAACAAAAATTAAAATTACTAAATTATGAGTTATATCAATACTTCCACGAAAATATAAAAAGATTAAAGATAATATAGTGGGAATTATAAAGATAAACCCACCTAAAGTTGGTGTCCCATTTTTAGCTAGATGAGATTTACTAATTTTTAAACTAACACTTTGTTTGGCATTCATTCTTCTCAACCATGGAATTATTATAATTCCCGTTAATATAGCTAAAACAAATCCTAACATCATGGCCATTGCTGATTTGGCTAAGATTAACATTTAAACACCTCATCTCTTTTCAATATTATACTACTAGTTGCAAAATTACTTAACTAAAACTAGTTGCTTGTTGACACTTCTTGACACTTTATCCTAAAAGTAATTTAACTGTACTACCTTCTTTGACAAAAATACCTGATTCCGGAGATTGATAAACAACATTTTCGCCACTACCAGCATATTCAATTTTAAAACCTTTTAAAATTGTATTAGCTTCTTTTACACTTTTTCCCACCACATCAGGTAAGATTACATATTTTGTATCTAAATAATTATATTCTTTCGGCATTCCCTCTTTATCTGGTTTTATTCCTAAAATATTAATGGCATCTAATAAAACATTTTTAGCAATAGGAGCGGAAACAGTTCCGCCATATTGAACTACTCCTTGCGGGTGGTCAACCGCAACATAAACAACAATTTGCGGATCATCTGCCGGCATAAAACCAATAAATGATAAGATGTAATTGCCACTCATATAACGACCATCGGCCACCTTTTGCGCAGTTCCCGTTTTACCACCCACTCGATAGTTTTCAATATAGGCATTTCGCCCACTGCCATTGGCTACAACACTTTCTAAAGCATGACGGACTAAAGCGGAGGTATCATTACTTATTACCTGAGCCTCTTCATGAGGGGAAATTGTTTTGATAATCGAATTTGTTTCCGGTTCCATCATAGAACAAACTATATATGGAGTATATAAATGCCCACCATTAATAGCAGCACTAACAGCTTTTACTTGTTGAATAGGCGTAACAGATATACCTTGACCAAAGCTCGTTGTTGCCAGTTCAACCGGACCAACATTTTTTTCTTGAAATAATATACCAGTTGATTCCCCATTTAAATCAATTCCCGTTTTCTTTCCAAAACCAAATTTATGAATATATTCAAATAATTTACTTGTCCCTAGTTTTTGTCCCATTACGACAAAGCCAGGGTTACAAGAATTTTCTACTACTTGCAAAAAAGTTTGGGTTCCATGACCACCAGCTTTCCAACATTTTATCCGAGCTCCCTCCACTGTTATAGAACCCGTATCTGTATATTGATCTTCAAAAAGATTAATAGTTTGTTCCTCAATAGATGCAGTTAAGGTTAGGATTTTGAAGGTCGAACCCGGCTCATAGGTCATCCAAATTGGTAAATTTCGATTAATAGTTTCATTATCATATTCTTCATATTTATTAGGATTAAAATTAGGCCGAGAAGACATTCCTAAAATTTCCCCGGTTTTTGGATTCATCGCAACAATTAAAGCATGTTCCGGATTATATTTACTAACAACATTATCTAATTCTCTTTCAATTGCTTCTTGAATCCCTAAATCAATTGTTAAAGCAATATTAACTCCTGCTTGTGGTTTTTCATATACTTCGGATAACTCTAATTTATTTCCTTTGCCATCGCTAAAATATTTAATGGCACCATCACTACCTGTTAAATAATCATTATATTCTAATTCAATCCCCGATAAACCTTGATTATCAATACCTACATAACCTAAAACATGAGAAAGTAAATTGCCATAAGGATAATATCTTTTTGATTCTTTAACTAAATAAACTCCATCTAATTTTAAATTATCTATTTTCTCTGCCGTTTCATAATCTAACTGCCGTCCCTCAGGATGAACTCTTTCAATTGAAGTTTTTTTCAAAACATGTTTATCCATATCTTTTTTACTTACTTTTAATATTTCGGCTAATTTTTGGGAAACTTCATCTTTATCTTTTATTTGGTTAGGAATTAAAACTAAAGATGTCGTAGTAATATTAGTAGCTAGTTCTACGCCATTTCGATCCGTTATTATTCCTCTATCAGCTGTTATTGGTAAATTACGGCTCCATAAAGATTCCGCTAATTTATTTAAATCATCATATTTAAAAACTTGAATATAAAAAACTCGAACTATTATAAAAATAAATATAATTAAAGTTATTAAAAAAACATAACGTACTCTAGTATGAATATTATTAACAAACATTAGCACCACCTAACAATATTTATGCAAACTAAATAAAAATTAGTATAAAAATATTTTGCCAAATCTTGAAAAAGATATATATATATGGTATATTGAATATGCAAAGGAAATTTGCATAAAATAAAAAAGGAACAAATTAACAAGCTAATGTTAGTTGTTGCCAAAAATGTTTTTTTTGGTAAATCACCTAAATCATTGCTGAGTTAGGTGATTTTTATTTATTGAAGTAAATCTAGAATGATTTTTAACAAAATAAAAATTATAATTAACAAAGTTGATATTAATTTATCTTTCTTTGACATTATATCGCCTCACTTCCTTTTAGAAGTACGGCAACGCCTAACTGTTAATTTATTCCCAAATTAAATATATCGTACATTTGTATGTGTGTCAACTGTTTTTTATTTATTTTGGCAAATCTTAAAAAAGATACATGTATATGATTATTGAACATGCAAAGGAAATTTTGCATAAAATAAAAAAATAAACAATTCATGTTAGTTGTTACCAAAAATGTTTTGTTGAAAAATCACCTAAATCGTTGCTGAGTTAGGTGATTTTTATTAATTATTATTCTTTTTAAATTCTCGATATTTTTCTTTTAAACTTTCGCGATATTCTACATTATGTTTTTCATATTCAATTATCCATTCTTCATATAATTCATAATCTTCTAATAAAGTTAAAATTATATATTCTTTAACTTCTTTATCTTTTTCATTATAATTTTTATGAAAATAAGAGATAGCTTCGTCAATTAAATTTAAATCTAAATATAAATTAACAATACTTTCTACACTAAGATTTTTATCTTCATTAAGATAAAATAATGAATTATAATCTTTTGTTTCATTAATTTTTTCTTTAATTTCATTAATTTTATTTTGAAAAATATTAATTGCTTTAAGTTTTGATTCTTTATCATGTAAAAAATTACTAAAAACATAAAATAATTCAATTGGTAAAACATCTCGATCATTTTCAACAAAAATTAAATTTATACATTTTTCTAAATTTTCATCACTATACCCATTAATTAAAATTCTTTGACATAATAAATAATAATAATCTAATTGTGAAACCCCTAAAGCTCCAAAAGTATTCCAACTACTAAATAATAAACTAGCGGTTCCATAACTTAAAGCTTTAAATAACCCCATTAAACTTTGGGTACTTTCTATTCCTTCTTTAGTCTTCGGATCAAATGAACATAATTGTTTATAAAATGATTTTGCTTTAAAACGCCATTTACTTCGTTCATTTTTAGGTATTATTTTATTAGGTATTCGATAAAGTCCTTCATAAGCACAATCCAAAAAGTAATCTACTTCAGCTTTTAAATCAATAATATTTAATACTGGTTCTTCTTTTTTATAATTAACATTATTTTCTTGAATAATTATATCAATATCATTTTCTTCTTTAATCTTTTTAGGTATTTTTTTATACAATAAAACAACTAAATTTTCTAAATCTTTTTTATTATATTTTTCTATTTTTTCTCTTAATTCTTTTACTAACATATTTCTCTCCTATAAATGATAATATACTAAAGCAGTTTTAATTTCTTCTAAAACAGTTTTCTTTAAATTAGTTCCAAATCCCATATTAATTTGACCTACAAAACCATTATAAATTATTTTATCTTTAAACATTAATAATGTTGTTTCTAAAATAATTGGTAAATTATTAACATTTAAAATATTATCTAAATTATCTCTAATTCCTTTAACCATATAAAGTATACCATCTTTACTTAAAAACATAGTATATTCTTCTGTAAAACCACAAACGGTAAAATAATCCATTTTAGCAGTTTTAAAATTAGCTACTATATCTAATTCTTCTTTATTAAAATTATATAAATTATCATTAATAAAATCATTTAATATTTTTTTATGTTCCCATAAATATTTATTAATTGGTTTTAATATTTCAGGATTTAAATAATTTTGTTTATAAATTTTAGTTATATTACTAACATGATATTTATTATTAGTATATTCTAATAAAGCAAAATAAATTTTATAGTATAAATCAGCTTCCTTTTTAGTTAAATGAGCATTTAATTGTGGAATAATAGTTAGTTTGCTATCTAATTCTTCTTCTGTTTCAATATCTTTAAGATATTCTTTTGGTGTTAAACTATTCATAACAGCACATGGCATATCCATCAATGCCTCTGTTATTATTTCATATAATTTTTTATCTGTAATTAAGGTGTCAAGAACGATTGTATTATGTAAAATACGTACTTCTTCAATCAATCTTAGCATACTCCATTTATCAGTTCTTTTACTAATTTCATCATACATTTTTTTAACACTGGGCACATGTATAGGAACACCATAATAAAATATATCTTTAAAATCTTGAAAATTAATATTTAAAGTTCCAGCACGACCATATTTTTGTAATTCATATTCAAAATCATCTAATAAATCCCAGTAATTTCGATAATTAATAAACTCTAATTCTTTATCTAAAGTTTCATTATACTCATAACTAAATTCACAATAATAATGAAATAATGGTGCGGATAGTAAAATTTCAAAAGTTTGATGATCAATATTACTAATACCTGTTATGATACTTTCTAATGCTTGGGTTGCAATTTGTAAGTTCATTCTCGTAAAGCCAATCATAAAAATAAGAGCATCTTTTTCATTATAGTTTTTAGCATTTTCATAAAATTTTAAAGCTTCTTGAACTGACTTTCTTTGTTCTTCAAATATATCTAATGTAACCATACTAAAAATTGCTTTTTCATTTAAAGTTTTAATTTCCCAATCATACTTTTTTAAATCTTTAGCTGTTATTTTATTATTGGAAATATATTTTAAAAAATCTAATTCCCGAGTTGTACAGATATTATATAAATAATTTTCTTCTTGATATTGTTTAACAATACTTTCTAACATTTTAGGCCTAGATATTTCATCATAATCTTTACAATCATAAACGATTGCTAAATACATCTCATATACCAAATCTTTTGGCATATTTTTAAATTCATCAACTAACTTCATAATTACTCCTTTAAAAAAATAAGCCATATAAAATGACTTATTTAGCAGATTTTTTCTTTTTATCTAAATCTTTATTAATTAATTTAACTTTAACTCCTCGAACTGTACTAAATTTTTTCTTTACACCTTTAGGTAAGTTTGCTTTATATGTTCTCATAGGACACCTCCTTGTAAATCAAATAGATTATAACAATTATTAAAATACAAATCAAGCACAAACGAATAAAAAATAGTGCTTTTATAGACTTTAAAGTTTTAATTTAGTAGAATATTATTAGGTGATTTAAATGCGTATTTGTATAATTGGGGGCGGAGCATCGGGTTTAGTTGCGGCGATAAGTGCCAAAAGTAATAACAACGAAGTATTTATTTTAGAAAGAAATAATAAATGTGGCAAAAAATTATTATTAACAGGAAATGGTCGTTGTAACTTTTGGAATGAAAATCAAGATTTAAGTTTTTACCATAGTCATAATTTAGAAATATTAGAAAATATTTTTAAATTAGAAAAAGATAAAGTTTTACCTTTTTTTAAAAGAATTGGCATAATTTCTAAAGTTAAAGATGGTTATTATTATCCTTTTTCTAATCAAGCAACTGCTATTTTAAATGCTTTATTAACCGAAATAAATAAATTAAATATTAAAATATATTGTGATGAATTAGTAACTAATATCAAAAAAGAAAAAAATTTTATAATTACAACTAATCATAAAACTTACTTTGCCGATAAAGTAATTTTAGCTACTGGTTCAAAAGCTTATCCTAAAACGGGAAGTGATGGGAATGGTTATAATATAGCCAAGAGTTTAGGCCACACTCTTATTCCTGTTTTACCGGCTTTAACTAGTTTAATTGGATGTGATAAGTTTTATAAAAATTGGGAAGGAATTCGCACGGAGTGTGAAGTTAGTTTATATGAAAATAATCAATTTATCAAAAAAGAAAAAGGCGAAATTCAATTAACTAATTATGGGGTTAGTGGTATTTGTATTTTTAATTTAAGTTCCCAAGTTGCTTTAGGTCTTCAAGAAAAGAAAAAAGAAGAAATTAAAATTAATTTTGTCCCATGGTGTAGGGAAAATATAAGAGATTGGTTAGATAAGCAAGAAAAACTTTTAAAAGATTATAATTTGCAAGAAATGTTAGAAGGATTTTTAAACTATAAATTAATTAATTTAATTTTTAAATTAGAAAAATTACCTAAAGATATTAAATGGCAAAATATTAAAAAAGAAAAAATAGCTAATTATCTAACTAATTTTACAATTGAAATTAAAGATACTAAATCTTTTGATAACGCCCAAGTATGTCAAGGCGGTATACCTTTAGATGAAGTTGATGCAAATACTTTAGAATCAAAAATCGTCAAAGATTTATACTTCACGGGCGAAATTTTAGATGTTGATGGTTGTTGTGGCGGCTACAATCTGGGGTTTGCTTGGATGAGTGGTATGTTAGCCGGAGAAAGTGGGAAGAAAAATGCTTAGAATTCCAAATATTAAAGTTTTAGTGGAAAAAGATAGTATTGATTATTTAAAACTAAAAATAGCAAGTACTTTAAAGCTTAAAAAAGAAGATATTCTTAACTTAAATATTCATAAAAAATCGCTCGATGCCCGTGATAAAAGTAAAATATTTTATGTTTATACTTTAGATGTTGAAGTAACAAATGAAGATAAAGTTTTAACTAAAAATAAAAATGTCAGTAAAACTCCGATAGAAAATTATCTTCCTCCTTTAAAAGGTAAAGAAATTTTAAAAAACCGCATTATTATTGTCGGAACTGGTCCTGCTGGTCTTTTTGCGGCTTATCTTTTAAGCGAGTATGGTTATAAACCTTTAATTATTGAACGCGGTAATAAAATTGAACAAAGAGTTAAAGATGTCGAAATCTTTTGGCAAAAAAATATTTTAAATGAAGAAAGTAATGTGCAATTTGGCGAAGGAGGTGCAGGAACATTTTCCGATGGTAAATTAAATACTTTAGTAAAAGATAAAAGATTTATTGGTAAAAAAGTTTTTGAAATATTTGTTGATTGTGGGGCTCCCAAAGAAATTATGTATGAACAAAAACCCCATATTGGTACTGATGTTTTAAGAAAAGTTATTGTTAATTTAAGAAATAAAATTATTAATATGGGTGGTGAATTTCGATACAATACAAAATTAACTGATGTCATAATTAACAATAACCAATTAGTTGCTATTAAAGTTAATAATCAAGAAGAAATAGAATGTCATAATTTAATTTTAGCAATCGGTCATTCGGCTCGAGATACAATTAGAATGTTATATCAAAAAAAGATTAAAATGATTCCTAAAGCTTTTGCTTTAGGAGTTAGAGTAATGCATGAGCAACAAATGATTAACAAATCACAATATGGCAATTATGCGAAAGTTTTACCACCGGCTTCTTATAAATTAACTTATACAACTTCTAAACAAAGAGGCGTCTATTCTTTTTGTATGTGTCCAGGAGGTTATGTCGTTAATGCTTCTAGTACAAAAGAAATGTTAGCTATTAATGGAATGAGTAATTATCAAAGAGAAAGTCAAAACGCTAATAGTGCTATTGTAGTCACAATTTCTCCCCAAGATTATGGGAATAATCCTTTAGATGGGATTAAATTTCAAGAAGAAATAGAAACTAAAGCTTATGATTTAGCCAAGGGAAAAATCCCTTTGCAATTATTAAAAGATTATCAAGAAAATAAAAGTTCTTTAGCTTTTAAAAAAGTAATTCCCGAAATAAAAGGCCAAGCTCAACTAACCAATATTAATAATCTTTTTCCAGCTTATATTAATGAAGCAATTAAAGAAGCATTTCCTTATTTTGGTACCAAAATAAAAGGTTTTGATAATGAGGATACAATTCTAGCAGCGGTTGAGAGTCGAACTTCTTCTCCCGTTCGCATCTTACGTGATGAAAATATGGAAGCAAGTTGCAAAGGAATATTCCCTTGCGGAGAGGGAGCTGGTTATGCCGGGGGCATCACCACCTCAGCAATGGATGGAATTAAAGTTGCTGAGCAATTAATTAAAACTTATAAAAATTAAATATAAAGGAGTCTGTATGATTAATCTTAAATATAAAAATATATATAATAAATTTATTGAATGTTATAAAAATATTCATGTTAATCCTTGGCACGAAATAAATGAAACCCAATTAAATAATTTATACAATTATTTAACTAATTCCATGGATATTGATAATGAATATACTTTTAAATATTTTATGGATTACATTATTAAAAGATTAAGTGGTCAAGAAGATGCTCATACAATTTATGATATTGTATCTTTAATTCCTATGAATTTTCGCATGTTTAATCAAGAAATTTTAGTAAACTATCCTCAGGAATTAAAAAATAGTCAATTAATATCCATTAATGGAATTGAAATTAATACAATTATTAAAGAAATAGAAGAAGTTATAACTTATGGAACATTAGGAAAAAGAAAATATGAAATAGAAAAAGCTTTATTTAATAAATATGTATTATTGGGATTGCCTTCTTTAAGAAATTCTGAAGAACTAATTTTTGAAATTGAAAAACCAAATGGGCAAAGAATAACTAAAAAATTTGGCAAAAACGAAAATTATTCACCAGAAGAAATGTTTGATTATAATGAATATCGCTATGGGGAAAATGCTACTTATAAATTTATCAATAATTGTTTGATTTATAAACATAGCTCAGTGCAAAGCCAATTTAAAGAAACAATTGAAAAAGCTATAGTCAATTTAAGAAAAGAAGATTTAACTAATATTGATACTATTATTGTTGATTTAAGAGGTAATTTAGGAGGCAATGCTGCTTTAAATAATATTTTAATGAATTTTATTAAAGAGCATAGCGAGATGAAATTAATTTGTTTAACAGATTATCGAATTTTCTCAGGAGGTCGATATGCTTTAAGAGATTTAATTAATCTTGGCGCTATTACCATAGGTGAAGAAATTAGTACTCCTCTAAATTGCTATGGTAATAGCAAATGGGTAGAAATAGATAACCATTACTTTTCCATATCCGAGTGTTACTTTCATCCTTTTTTAAATTGGAGTGCTTATTCTAAAGAACAGTTTACCAAAGAAGCAACCCCAGACCTACTTGTGCCCTATATTTTTAAACCCGACATTATTGTGGAAACAAAAAAGGAAGATTATATTCAAAATGAAGATTCCATTTTAAATTATTCATTGGCATATGCTCAACATATCAAAAAAGCAAAATAATTATATTTTAAGGCTTAAAAAAAGTATCAGCTTGTTGAAGTTGATACTTATTTAGTTTTTTTAGAATTTTTCATTTTAATTCTAATGCCTTCAGCAATAGCAAATAAGGCCCAAAATACTTCATCTGCAAAAAGAGAGGGAATATCTTTATGGCAAAATATTCAATAAAGAATTAAATTGCTGCTACAGCCATCCATAAAGCTATTTCGTATTTTTCACAAAAATTTACCATCTAGTTATATTAGGAATATAACTCCATGGACTAACTAATTTATTTTTATATTGCGCATAAGTACAATTATATGTCCAATCACAAGTAGTCATTTCTAAATGTAAGTGTGGTCCAGTTGCTCGACCAGTCATCCCCATTAAACCTAAAGTATCATTAATTGTTACGGTTTGATTTTTCTTAAAGTAAACTGTTCGCATATGAGCATAAGTTGAGAATAACAAATTACCATTAACATTGTGAACTATTTTAACAACATTAGCCCCCGCACTATCTTTACCAACATAAATAACTAAACCATTGGCAATTGGGAATATTGGTTCCGACTTATTGTTACTACCTAAGTCAATTCCCATGTGCCCTCCTTTACCAGAGAAATTTTGGGTTAAATAACCATGATCCATAGGTAATCTAAAGCCATTGGCTCCAATAATATCTGAAGCTGCTATACCACTTGATGATACTTTTGGCGGAACGGCACAAGTAACCCCTAAAACATCATTGGATTTACAACCTTTATTTTTCCAGTAATTAACCTGTTCTTGATAAACTCTGATTTGTTCTTTAACTGTTGGAACAGTTTCTAATATGGAATCCGTATCAGCTTGAATTCGTTCTTTTTGATCTTGCAACTCTGCTTTTAATTTATCTAATTCCTTATTTTTAGCATCTAATTCTTCGGTTTTTCTTTGATTAGTTTGAATTAACTCTTCTAACTCATGCATCACTTGATTATTATATTCCGTTAATTGTTCAACTATGGAAACTCGATAAATCATATCCGTTATAGTCTGCGCGCCGAAGGCATATTCAAGATAAGCATTTTCCCCCTCGGATAATTGATAATATTCCATTATTTTTTTACTTTCTTCTTCTTTTTTCGCTATTTCTTTATTACTATTATCAATTTCGATTTTTAACTGGGCAATTTCATCCTCAGCGGCTTTAATCTGGCTTTCAATTTCGGTAATTCGTTTTTTTATCTGCGCAATCTCCGCATCATTTTTGGCAATCTTTGCTTCTTTTTCTTGTAATTCTTTTGTATATTTATTTACAGCATCTTCATATTCTTTTAAAGTTGTCGCTTGCACTTTAGCCGGTAGCATAAAAGAAACAATTAAAGTTAAAACAATTAAACTTTTAAGTAGTCTTTTCATTTTACACCTTTAAATACTTTCTAGCAGCTCTAGCACTACCTATCATTCCTACAATCATAGCTATTACTACTAAAATTGCGGAAGTATAATAGATAAATGGCGTCGGTTTAATTAATTGAATTATCGGTGAAAATAAATAGCCATGCGTCATATCATATAAAGTTGTATAACCAAATAAAACAACTAAAACGGGAATAATTGACCCAATTAAACCTAAAAACATACCTTCTATAATAAATGGCGTTTTAATTACAAAATTACTTGCTCCCACCAAACGCATAATACTAATTTCTCTTTGCCGTGAAAAAATGGTTAATTTAATCGTATTAATAATTAAGAATATCGTTACTAAGATCAAAGCCAAAACCGCTCCATAAGCAATTCGTTCAATCCATTTAAAAGCTCCAACCATTTTTTCTACTAAACCTTCCCCATAACGAACTGTGGAAACTTTATCAATATTTTCAATTTCTTTTGCCGTTTCATTAATTTGTTCAATATCTTTAACTTTTAATTGAAAAGTATCTTTTAAAGGATTAGTTTCTTCATCCCAATCTCCCATTACGGTATTAAAAATGGCTGATTCATTTTGCATTTCCATTTTAACTTCGGCTTTTGTTTTATAAATGGTTTCATCTTCATCAACATTAGCAATATTATCTATTTTATTACGGATTATTTCTACTTCTTCACTGGTTGCTTTTGAATCAAGGAAAACAACTATTGTCATATCATCTTCAATTTTTTTCGTAAAATTATCAACATTAGCTGATAAAACCATGGCTACAGCCACTAAAATTAAAGTAATTGTCGAACATAAAATTGAAGCCGTACTTAAACTAAAATTCCTAAAAATACTTCGTAAGCCATCATTTATACTTCGAAGCAATATTCTAAATGCTTTCATGGGCTTTATACTTTCCTTTCAATTCATCACTAACCAAAACACCATTTTCTAATAAAACTACTCTTTTTTTCATTCTATTAACTATATCTTTATCATGAGTAACCATTACAATTGTTGTTCCTAGTTCTTTATTAATACCATCTAATACATTCATAATTTCTTTAGAGGTTTCCGGATCAAGATTTCCCGTCGGTTCATCACATATTAATAGTTTTGGACCATTTACCATCGCCCGAGCAATACAAACTCTTTGTTGCATTCCGGCGGAAAGTTCATTAGGATAACTTCTAATTTTTTCTTTTAAGCCTACTAATTCCAAAGCTTTAACAACTCTTGCTTTAACTTCACTTTTCTTTGCTCCCATACTATTTAAAGGAAAAGCCACATTATCATAAACAGTTAATTTTGGTAATAATTTAAAATCTTGAAAAACTATCCCTAATTTTCTTCTTAATTTATAAACTTTACTATTTCTTAATTTAGCCACATCTATTCCACCAACAATAACTTTACCTTTAGTTGGTTTTTCTTCCCGATATAACATTTTGATTAAAGTTGATTTACCACAACCAGTAGCTCCTATAATAAAAACAAATTCTCCTTTAGCTATTTCTAAGTTTAATCCTGCTGTTGCTGTTACGCCATTTTTATAAACTTTGTAACAATCCTCTATTTTTATAAACTTCATTTTACCACCTTACTTATTGTATACATTTTATCATATATTTAATTTTAAATAAATGGTAAATTTAGGATCACAAAATGCAAAACCCTGTTATTTAAATAACAGGGCTTTTATTTCCAAGCTGGTCCTAATTCTGATAATTTACCATTATTATCTTTCCACTTCTGAAATAGGTCAGACGAATCTTTTAATGTATTAGCTGTAAAACAATTAGGACAAATATTTTTATCTCTTAAAAAATTCGAAGTATACCAATGTCCTAAAGATTTTTCTTCATTATTAAATTGATATTCTTTCATATCAAAATCACCATAACCATCTCCATTTTCTTCTTTAATTTTATTATATTTTCTAATATTTTGCATATTTTCAGGAGTTAAATGAAATGAATATTCTGGTTCATTATAAATATCTTCGGGTAAAGATTGATTTTCTATACAATTGCCATTTTCATATCGTCCCCCATTTAATTCACATAAAGTAGCCTGCGCTTTTGGTCCTGTCCAATTTTTACCTAAATCACGATTATTAGGGTTAAAAGCATTTAAGGAAATATTACGATAGAAGAAGTTAGGGATATCATCATCAGTTGCATCAGAATTTTTAACTTTATCAGTAGTTACATCTTTTTTAACCTCATATGTACAATAATAAGTTAACTGATTAATTGTATTATCTGTTAAAGCTTTAAAATTACGTGAATCCATTCGTCCTACCCCACTATCTTTAGTGACAATACTATAATCTCCTAAATCACTAAAATTAAATTGATAATTATTATCGTTTTTATTATTAGCAGTTAAAGCAACAGGATAAATATTTTTATCTAAAGAAATAACAGAACTATTATGAACTTTTCTATCAACATCTAAGTAATTACTACCATTTTTTTCGAGAATTATTCCACTAGGAGTTGATGAATAAAAATCAACTGGTGAAGAATAAGTAATTTCCTTACTAATTGTACTTGTCACATTAGTGTTGCCTCTTACAGCTTGATAATTTTTAGAATCTAAAGTACTTTCATTAGTATAATAACTAATCGATTCTTCATAATAATTATTACTTGGATTTAAAGTTAATGGTTGCGTAGTTTCATTAGAAATTTTTATAAATGGTTTTTCATAAAAGAACCATTTATAACCCTCATCATAACTAAAGTTTATGTTAGGATTAAAATCATACGTTTCTTTTGTACTATTAAAACTTGTAGCACATTTATCTATTTGTTCTAATTCTTTTTCTATTTTAGTAGCATTTTCACTTATTTTATTTTTAATTTTTGTCAAGATTGAATCAATTGTAATTCCATTTTTAGTAGAATTCAAAGTTATATTTTTGGTGTTATATAATGTATACCATTGTCCTTCCTCAGCAGGAGGAGTATTTAAATTATTAAATGAAATACTAGAGAATTTATTTTGGAATTCACTTGAAGTACAATCAAATCTATTGCTTCCTTTATAACATTCATATGCGCCATAATTTTCATCTTCTGTATCAGCACTATTATCAAAATCTATTGTAAATTTCCATTCTTTATAAGTGTATACTGGCTCATTTGGATCTGTGCTTTGCCAACTATCATTATTTCCCAAAGTTTGATTCAAGATTTTATATCTATCATATAAAGTTTTTAAGGCTTGATTTATTTGCTTTAAACTATAATTAGAAAATGAATTATCATTAAATTTTCCTTCACCAGCATAAATACTCTTTATTACATCCGAAATATTACTACTATTAGTTACTTTATTATTGAAGTTATCCCAATCATAAGTAGCTTGACAAGTTCTAGTACCATTCACTTTTAAAGAAGTAGTTGGAATTTCAAAATATGTTCCCGCAGCTATATTAGAAAAATCTTTAGGAAAAGTAAAATTAATATCTTCAGCACAAGAAATATTACAATAGTTGTTTGCATAATTAGTATATGCTACATCGGCTTTTTCTGAGGTATATAAATATTTATTAATATTGTTTTTAAAGACACAATCTTTATCATCCGAAATACTAACATTACCAGTACATTTTTCGTTGATTATTTGGGGAGTACAAACACCAGCATTTGGATTTTTATCTTCACTAGTCAAACACCATGTTTTATAATATTCTGCAATATTGTAATTCGTTTCTTGAGCAAAAAGTGAAAAATATTTATCGTATACATCTTCCTTTGTTTTTTTGTCTTTAGAAAAAGGATCACAAACGCATTCATTAATAAAAGCTTCCCCTGGTTTTTCATCTTGATTATTAAGTAATGTTCCTTGTGAACCATAATAAAGTAGAGGAGGCTCGTCTTTTGAAACATCACCCTCTAAAACTTCACAATAATGGCCCTCACCAAAGCCAGTAATTATACCAATTCCGCAATTATGGTATTCAGCTAAATTCCAATTATGCTGCGTACCATATTTGTCTCCTGAACACAAGTTTTTCCCACTATTGACATCATAGCCTCCATAAGTATCGCCTAATTTCATTTTAGCAACCATACCCGTATTTAAATAAGACAATGCTGAATTACCAGCTAATTTGCCATTTTCTTCTCTATAGGTATAATCATCATCATTAAATAACACAGCAACATTATATCCCTTATCCATACCATATACAGTTGCGGCATATTGAGAAACGATAGCTCTTATTTCGGATGTTGTTCCATAAATATAAAATACATTTTTTCGACCATTATTTGTAATTGAGGCTCTAATTATTGTTATTGGTTCTATTTGAATCATATAGCCATTTTTTTCTAATTCATCGGCTACTAGATTAGTGCTAATTTCCTTTAAAATATCATTTACAGCATTATGATCGGTACCACCATAGGTGGAAAAAACACTATGGCCATTATCATTATTTGTATTGTAATTATTTATTAAATAACCCCCATTATCTCCACCAAAAAAATGATTGTAAATATCTAACCCACTATGAGAATTAGAAGCGCTCACCTCTATATCTTTTAAATTTTCTAAATAGCCAGAATATTTAGATTTCCCATTTAATAATTGTTCGCCCGTTTTTGTGACTATATCTGGGCCTAAACTTTTAACTAACGAAAAGGCATCCCAATTAGTTGCTTTAACACCTTTTATAGTCCCGCCTTCCGTCACATGATCATAAATATAAACACCTTGACTAGATATAGTTTTTTTTGAACTCTTAAAATCAAATGTAGCAAAATTAATATTTTTTAATTGATCAATTTGACTTTGCAAAGTTGATGTTAATAAATCAACGCTTTTTAAACCATCTACAGGTTCGCCATTATTCCAGACTAATGAAAATCTTATGCCAATATGAGCATAGCCGCTATCATCAAAATTAGTGCTATAACAAAAACCCGTATTACATGGAGAAACACCACCACCAGCATCTAAACTTCCTGTGCCATTTGCTATTTTAGCTTGACTTATTCCTACGAAACTTAAACAAACTATTAAAACAAATAAAATATAACAACAAATTTTCTTCATCAAAAACCTCTTTTACTAACTTTAAATTTATTTTTTAAAATAATAATTCCAATTAATAAACCTATCCCGATAATACAAATAATAAAATACCATTTATATCCGTCTAAAAAACTAAATATTTTATTAATTAAACTTTTTTCTTTTGTATCTTCTTTATCTAATGATTGTTTATATTTTTCGCCATTTTCAATAAATTTAGCATAGGTTATTTTCGAAGTATCTACAAAAATTCCACAATATTTATAATCAGGTACTTGTTTGCAAATATAAGATGTACTATAAGGATTATATCTTGGTGTTGTTATAGAAGTTGAAATTAATTTTTCTCCCGCACAATCTCCAGTAGTAGCATACATTTCAATATTATATTTAACTTTGCGAGTAGCTATTTTCGTTTCAATTGTATAAACTCCATCTACTAAATCTTGTTTAGTTATATTTAATTCTTGATCATTATAATTATTAGTTACTACTAATCTCAAATTGTCAGTTATATTAGTTAAATATATTTTAAAATGATAATTTAATTGATCTTCTCCTACAAATTCATATTCTTTATGAACATTTGCTGCTTCTTTATTTAATTTTGCTTGTTCTTTATAATTACAGCTTGCCGCTTTTACATTATTTATTGAAAACAAAGCCATAATAAATATGAATGATATTTTTTTCAACACTACTACCCAACTTCTTTCTATGACTATTATAGCATAAACTTACTCGAATAGAGTAACTTTTTTAAAGTTTAATAGTGAGAAAATTAAATTAGCAAATAGTAATAGAAATGTGGTGAAACTATGTTTGACCGAAACGATGAAAATTATGTATATCAATTAGTTTCTAAAAATATAAAAAAACAGCGTAAAGCTAAAAAATTAACTCAAAAGCAATTAGCCCCGAGTTTCGTACTTAAAAAAGCAAAAAATCACCATTTAGTCCAGCGTTTATAAGACTTTGTGATGATTTTCGTT
>CANQLL010000006.1 GCA_947624705.1 uncultured Bacilli bacterium
ATACTAACTGGTAAGTATATTTTTTCATATTCTTCTTCCGTTATATCACACATAGATATACTCCTTTAGAATTATTTCTTCTGCTATATTTTTTATATTATTCATTTTACTTACCCATAATAATTGATTATTTTGTTTTAATTCTTCATTTATATTATCTTTTTCAGATAGTTCTTTAATTAACTTCTGTGCTTTCGCCATAATAGTAGTATCTATATCATGAAGATATTCGTTTAAAGTATTATTAACAAGTAAATCAAAATATAATCCAAGTTTATATTTTTTAATATATTCTAGTCTTAATAATCCATATTTTCCTATAACATATTGTTTTTTATTCTTTAATATTAAATTAGGTAATAAATAATCACCTTGCTTAGTGTAACTAATATTCATAACATTTCTCCATTTCTTATTATTTTTAGGCTTTAATTGCTATACTTAATATTTGTTACACTTTGACCATCGCCACCTCCAGCATTTATGTGATTAGATACAACAATTACATCACTACCACTTCCATATGAATCTAATACTCTTTTAACCCTTTCCTCTGGTTCAACTGTCTCGTCAGTTGTTCTAACCATAGTGTTTTTAATCCCTAATTCATCTAATCTTTTATGAATATAATTAGCAATATTCAAAGTTAATTCTTTTTCAATAATGCCATTACCAGAGGCGCCTGGATCGTTTCCACCATGGCTTGTACCACTTAAACCCGGAGACTATACTCTTTTTATTATAGGTTATATTTTATAAATCAAGATTCCATTCAATCTTAATTTCTCTTGTATTGGTATCTTTATCTAGTGCACCAACATATATTTTTTCTATAAACTCATCTACTATAATTCTAGTTAGTTTTGTAATATGTTTATATTTTTTTATGATGCTTTCAATATCTTTGGAATTTTCTTTTCGTTCTTCCATTTTATCTACTTGTTTTGCTATATCTTCAAGTCTATTTTGATAGGATTCAACATCTTTTGTATATTCTTCTCTTAACATTGCAAAATCACTATCTGATATTACGCCTTTCATCTTATCTATATATAAATTTTTAAAATATAGCTTGCTTTCATTTATCTTCTTTTCAAGATTTGCTTTTTCTTTGTTGAGATTAGTAATTAAAGTGTCTTGTCTATTTTGTCTTTCTAGTGTTTCGTTAAATTCTTCTTTTAGTAATTTCTGATTACACTTTTTTAATAAATTATTTATAGCGTCAAACACATAGTTTTCAACAATATCATATCTTATTGATTTATTATTATCACAAGTATGGTATCTTTTATTTCCTTTGCATTGCAGATATGCTCTTTTAACTTTTGTACCATTTTCACCCATAACATCACATTGATTTCTCATAAATATTTTTCCACATTCTGCACAATAAACTTTACTACTTAATACATGAACTTTGCCATTTTTTTTTGTTGGTCTATGATGATTTTTTAGTCTTCTTTGCACTAAATACCAAGTTTCATTGTCAATAATTGGCTCATGAGCATTTTCGGTAATACACCACTCTGATTTAGGAACTTTTTTGGTCTTATGATTTTTATAACTAATGCTTGTTTTTTTTCCTTGTACTAATGTCCCACTATAAGTTTCATTTCGGAGTATTCTAGCTATTGTATCTGATGTCCATATTCCAGTTGTATCATAATCAAAGTTACAACATACAAAATTACTTCCAGTAGATTTCTTATAAAGAGATGGACATAATATTTTTCTTTCGTTGAGACTAGCACATATTTTATGATACCCTAATCCATTTTTATATTTTGTAAATATTTCTCTAACAATAGGAGCAACATTTTCATCAATAATAAGTTTATGTTTATCGTTAGGATCTTTCATATAACCATAAGGTGCAAAACTTCCCATAAATAAGCCATCTTCTCTTTTATTTTTTAATGACTTCTTAACATTGTTAGATAAATCTTCCAAATACCACTCATTAACTAGCCCATTGATTTGTCTTGATTTTTTATTAGCTTCATTGTCTGTATCTGCATTATCAACTATACTTACAAATCTGATGCCCCATTCAACAAACTTATTATGAAGATATTTCTCTATTACCTCCATATCTCTTGAAAATCTACTTTGGGTTTTACATAGCACAATATTTATTCTTCCATTTTCACAATCATTAATTAATCTATTAAAGTCAGGTCTTTCAACTCCAGCTCCCGAATAATCATCATCTGAATAAATATCTACAACTTCCCAACCTTGATCCAAAGCATATTTTAAAAGCATACTTTTTTGATTAGCGATTGATTCACTATCATCTTTTTTGTTTTTCTTATATCTATCTTCATCAGATAGCCTACAATATACACCTACCTTTTCCATTTACTACAACACCTCATTTCGATTAATTGTAACAAATTAAAATCTAAACGCACTTCGAATTACGTGAAACCCCGCTTATTTGTTCTTCGGCTATAATGACACGTAATAGTTTTTTAGCAATTATATCTTTTAGTTTATTCTCTTCAATTGACTTATAATTTTTTATTTTATTTTCTAGATTATATTTTACTTTTATATTATCTCCTCCTTTTTATTATCTACTACAGTATTAATTTTTGTATATTATTTTGATTAACACTATTTTCAAACTACTTTTAGAAACAAGTTTAATCATTTAATATTATTCTTACCCCAACAATAAAATACTTCAATATTTATGGCTTAACTAAATAACATTTTGGTTAAACTTAATTAAGCAAAAAAATAATACCACATACTTAAGTTGTGATATTAGTACATTTAAATTTATACCTTTATATAATAAAATCTACTTTTTTGATTTTTATTTTTCTTTAAATTTGTTATCAGTTATAATATTATTTTCTTCTAACTTTTTATGAGAACTAGAATAATTATTAGTTTGTATATCGATATAATATTTGTTATTTTTCATAAGTTCTTCATGAGTTCCTTCGCCTACAACTTTTCCTTTGTTAAGTACAATAAGTTTATCGGCAATTTTCATTATATCTTTTTTGTGAGTAACAATTATAATAGTATGATCTAATTTTAGATTTTCAAAAATATCTTTTATTTTTTCAACTAGCAAAGTATCTAAAGAGCTTGTTACTTCATCAAAAATTAATATTTCAGCTTTAGATAATAATGTTCTGGCAATAGCCAATAATTGTTTTTGTCCTCCAGAAAAGTTAGTAGCATTTTCTGTTAGTATAGTATTATATCCCTTGGGCAAACTCATTATATAATCATGAATTCCCACTCTTTTACATGCTTCAATTTGATTTTCAAAGTTTGAATCAAGTAAACTTAGATTTTTTCTTATACTCATATTAAATATAAAAGGTGATTGATTAACCCCAACAACGTTTGAAGAATATACGTCTTGAGAGTAGTCATAGATATTTTCATTATCAATTAATATTTGACCATTATCAATTTTGTATTTTCTTAAAATTAGATTAGTAATTGTTGTTTTTCCACTTCCACTATGTCCAACTAACGCAGTTATTTTATTTGGCTCAGCAATAAAGCTAATGTTTTCAATATTACCCTTATTTTTAGATTTATAAGAAAAATTTACGTTTTTAAATTCAATAAGACCACTTATATAGTCGTTATTATTTATTCCAAATACTAATTGTTGATTACTAGAGTAGTTTAAAATGTTATTAATTCTGGCAATAGAAATAGACCACTCTCTAATTTGGCTTGAATATCCCATCAATTCTTCTGTATTTGTCATAATATTTTCAAAGTATGTTATAAGTAATATTAACATATTAATTTCAAACTTGCCATTAAATACAAAGAAAACTAAAATCAAATATAATATCACTTTTCCAAAGTGAATTATAAAAGGTAAGAGGCTATACCTAATATTGATATATTTTCTTTTTAGCATGTACTGCTCCGACCATTTATTGGCGATTATGTAAAAATTATTTTTAATCTTATCGTAAATGTTAAAGACTTTTATCTCTTCTAAACCATTTAATATTTGAGAAAGATTATCAGTTAACTTATCTCTATATTTTTGCTGACCTCTCAAATATTTAGTACTCATAATATTACAATAATCAAAAGATTTTAAATATAGACACTCAAGTACCAAAACAATTATTCCAATATAAATATTAGTTTTCAAAAATATAACTATCATTATAATTAACTTTATAAAAACAACCATTATTTCACAGACATTATCAATCATCTCTGATAAATTAGCAGTATCAGTATTTACAGTATTTAAAATTGCTCCTTTAGATATTTTATCCGAAAATTCCATATCGTAAGTGAAAACCTTATCAACAATTTTTTCTCTTAGGTTTTTATAGCTATATTTAAAGTTATAAGAATAAGAAACATAGTTTAAATACCAAAATAAATTATAAGCAATATAGATAGCAGATAAAAAACCTATATTTATAAATGTTGCATTGATATTACCATTAGTTACTTCATAAACAATATTTGAAGTAAATACCGGTATTAATAAACTTGATAGATGAGCCATAATTGAACCCAAAAACAATAAAAAAATCCATTTTTTATTTCCCTTAACTAATTTAAAAAAGTCTCGTATTATTTTTATATTATCCTTAATCAAAAATATCACATCCTATCTTGATTCATAATTAAAAAATTACCTATTAGCATTATATCAAATTTTTCTATTTCCTAATAGACCGTTTTATAATCTTCTATTTACTTAAAATACCAATTTAATTTTTTCGTAGGATTAAGCATTAAATTTATTTTCATATAAAGAATGTGTGGCACGTTTTGTTGCGTTAGGCAATGGCAACAATATCACTTACGATTAATTTGTGATATGGTTTAAGTATGTTTTCAAAGGTGTTTATCCCTTTGCACACTTATATTAGTTTGTAAATAGTAAAGATTTCTATTGTTAACCCTTAGTTAAAATATTACCAGTATATAAATATAACTCTGAAATGAAGAATTATATGTATAATAAGGAATAAATGCATTAAAACTTGTTCAAGAGACTTACCAATTATACAATTATAAAGTTTCGGTTTTATTTAATTTATTAAATTATACAGATTTGCTACAACTACTTATTATTTATTGGGTTTATTCTAACTTGGGTGCCCAGCGTCTATTACAATTCCTCGATAAGCTCTAGTTAGTCTATACATATAACAAACCTCCTAGAATATTGTATGCCTATATTTAGGATAAGTCACTTGACTCATTTACAAAAAACAATTAATTTTGCTATTATGATAAGAGTATTTAAAATTGCTAAAATCTCTACTTACAGATATACTTTTGCATTGTTACATATATTCTTTAATGTTCTAAAAAATAATTCCTTTATAATACTTCCAAGCTAAAACTTTTACAACATTATAATTAATTAAATCTTCCGTAAAGATATTCGCATTAATAGCAGTTTTAATGTCATCTAAAGCTTTTTTATAATCAGATAAAATTAATATGTTATTACCGGCTAAAATAGCATCAACGATGCTATTGGCATCTTTTTTAACAACGGCTTCCATATCTAAATCATCTGTCATTAAAATACCACTAAAGCCTAAATCATTACGAGCTAACTGATGAAAAGATAACGATAAAGAAGCGGGATTTATTGGATCTAAAGCCGTAATGATATTATGAGAAACCATGATAGCTTCTGCTTTGTGGTCAATTCCGGTTTTAAAAGGAATTAAATCATTATTTTGCAAAGAATCTAAACTACGATTATCGACACTAACATCAGTATGGGTATCGACATTATTGCCATAACCGGGAAAATGTTTTAAAACATTAGATACTTTACTATCTTTTCCGGCTTCTAAAACCGTAGAAATATATTCCGCAGTTAGATAAGCATTTTGGCCAAAAGAACGTTTATAAATAAAATCATCGGCATTGGTTGAAACATCAGCAACGGGGGCAAGATTAACATTTATTCCTAGTTCGGCAAGCAAGCTATTCATTTCTTTAGTCATATTAGTAATTTCAGTAAAACCTCCCTCCGCATAAATTTGTTGAGGAGAAGCAAATATGCTACTTCTTAAATTAGGATTATTACTAATTCTAACCACAGTTCCACCTTCCTCATCAGTAGCAATTAACAAAGGAATTTTAGCGGCTTGTTGAAAAGAATTTATTTTATTAATTAAAGATTCTTTAGTTTCATTTTTAGTATCTCGACCAAACAAAATATATCCACCTAAACCATAGTTAGTAATTGCTTCTATTTGTTCTTCTTCAGGAACTCGAACTAAAAATAACTGAGCAATTTTTTCATCTAAAGTTAATTCTTGCATTTTATTAACAGCTTGTTCATAATAATTTTTAAATAAACCTTCATCTTGATAAGTAGCTGGAGTTAATTCAATACTAGTTGGTTGGTTAATATCATTTTGATACATAACTTTGACAAAATTACCAATTTTGTAATCAAAGTTGTGAAGATTGGCTGTATTATAAAATTTATTATTAGCTAAAATTGTTAAATTATTTTCATTTAAAGCATAAATTATTCCCGTTAATTCATTTAATTTTGCTTCTTTTTGCGGTTCTTTTTCTTGAGTGGTTGATTGAAGTTTTAAATTATCCTTATTAAGAAAAAGAAAAACATCTACCCCGATTAAAAGAACTACAATAAAAATTAAAATAATAGTTTTCTTTCTCATAAGCTTTCACCTAGTTTAATAATAACAAAATATCATGAAAAAAAGAAGCAAAATTAGGTCATAGCAAAAGAAAAACAGCAATGGGAAATTAATGATAATTTCACCATAACTGTTTTTTAGCTTCCAATACTAGAATATCTTTTTAATCCTCGGTAAAATAGCCAAATTGCTGGAATTAAATATAAAATTGTTAATAAAGGGCAAAAACATAGCAGTTTATTATTGGATTTGCCTAACAAAAAGAGAAAAGGATAATAATTAACTAATCCCATAGGGACAATAAATGTAAAAAAATTGATAAAACCTTTTTTAAATATTCCAATTGGGTATTGAGCCATATCCTTACAACCATCCGTCAAAACATTACGTACTTCTAAACCTTTTATCGTTAAAAAACAATAAGAAGCTGAGGCAATTAAAATGGCCAGAAAAATAATAATTGCACTAAATAACATAAATATTAGGGTCATTATACGATAACCATTCCAATTTACTTCAATATTTAAAATGGCAATTATTAAAACAATTATTGTTTCAATAACTTTTGATGCTTTAATTAAACTTAGCTTATCACAAAAAAGTTGAAATAAGATATTACGAGGGCGAAGTAAAAGTCTATCGAAATTACCTTCAATAATTAAAGTATCAAACTTATCTATTCCGCGAAAGAAAGTTTCACAAAAAGCAAAACCAAATTGAATTATCCCAAACGTTAACAAAACATCATACATGGTAAAGCCTTTAATATTAGAAAATTGGTTAAATAAACAAATTATCGTAAAATAGTAGCTAAATAAAGTAAACAATTGCGCGATAAAACTTAAAATAAAGGAAGTTTTGTATTCTAACTCACTTTTTAAATGAACTTTAAAATATTTAAAATATAAACTCATTTTAACCTCCTTGAATAGTGGCTTTTTTTATAGCAATGTTGGCCAATATTTTTCCAAGGGCAAATAGAATAATTATCCAAACTATCTGCACTATAATACTGATTATTCCTTCACTTAAGGGAATATTGCCGATATATAAACGAATAGGAAAATCACTTATATAACGAAATGGAAGAAAGTTATTAATATTTTGCAAATACTTTGGAAAGAAAGGAATAGGAACAACAAGACCACTAAGAATGTCTGCGGCTACCATAATAATGGCAATTATTCCTTTTTCATCTAAAGTAAACATACATATTACATGATATAAAGTAACTAAGACCCCCATTAATAAAATAGCCAATAATAAAGCAATTAAGGAAATTGTTAAAGCGGGCAGAGTTGTTTTTAACGATAAGGTATAAGGTTTAGGCAAAATTAAAGCAATTAAGATTACTGGCAAAACCCTAAGAATTGTCTGCGACAAGCGTTCTCCTAAAATTTTGTGTAACCACATTAAATACAAATCCTGAGGTTTTAATAATTCATAAGCAATATTGCCATTTTTTATCATATTGATTATCTCTTCATCTTTATACCAAGCATAGATTAGCATAAAAAAGCTTTGCGTAATCCAAATATAATTTATTAATTCATCTAATTTCATAGGTAAATTAGAACTTCCTGACTCATAAAAAGCAATATAAATACTAATATACATAAATCCAAAAAATAGTTGAGTAGACATTCCAGCTAAGGCCGCAGCTCGATACTGCAAGCCAGTAATAAATTTTAATTTGAAATAAGATAAATAAGATCTCATATTTTAAAATCCTCATAAAGTTTAACGATTAATTCATCAATATTACCACTATCAACATCAATATCAATTATAGACATTTTAGAAGAAATTAATTTAATAAATTCATTGATTTCAATTTTACGAATATCAATAACAAACTCAATTCCTTCTTCAAAAGTTTTTTCTTCGACAATATAAGGCTTTTGAAGATGAACTTTATCTTTGGTAATAACCGTGATTTTTCGTAAATAATCATATTGCTTTTTTAATTTAGATAAGGATCCATCATATAAAATTTGACCTTTACCAATTAAAATTATTCTTTTAGCTAAAGCTTCAATATCAGCCATATCGTGCGTTGTTAAAATAACAGTTACATTGTTCTGTTTATTAATTTTTTTTATAAATTCTCTAACTATTTTTTTAGAGACTGCATCTAAACCGATAGTTGGTTCATCGAGAAATAATATTTTTGGTTTATGGAGTAGCGATGCAGCTATTTCACATTTCATCCGGTTGCCTAAACTGAGTTGCCTTACGGGAATATTCAAAATATCTTTTAGATTAAGTAATTCAATTAATTCATCTTTTGTCTTTTGATATTCATTATCTGGTATTTTATAAATTTCTTTTAAAAGATTAAACGAATCTATGGCTGGGATATCCCACCATAATTGACTTCTTTGACCAAAGACAACACCTATTTCCTGCACATATTTTTTGCGGTCTTTGTAGGGAATTAAGCGGTCAATTTTAACTTCCCCACTATCGGGAACAAGAATACCGGATAAAATTTTTATTGTAGTCGATTTTCCTGCTCCATTTGGGCCAATATATCCAACAATTTCTCCTTTTTTAATAGAAAATGATATATCATTAATAGCTTTAATATATTTGTATTTTCTATTAAAAAAGCTTTTAATTGTTCCTATTATTCCTGATGCTTTAATAGGAACTTTAAATGTTTTATTAATGTGCTTAACCATGATGAATGGCATTTTTTATCAACTCCTTTCAATTATTTAACAACTTATTAAATTTTCCCTCCTTTCTTTTCTTAACACGCAAAAACCCACATATTTAAAAATATGTAGTTATGTAATTTTCTAAGTAAATAAGTTGTCAAACACGCCAAAAACGTTTTTAAATAAAAACGCTGATTTGAATATACTATAAAATAATTAAAAATGCAATGGTCAAATTGTGATTTGTTTGTTTTTTAACTTTATTTTTGCATCAATTTATAAATTGCTTCAGTGGCCATATCATAATCAAAACCTTGATTATAAAAATTACAATGAATGAAATTATTTGGATATAATTTATATTTTTTAAAATAATCATCATCTAAGATAACAAAATTCGTTACATCATTAATAAAAATATATTTTTCAATAAAATCTTCACGATTATTATTGATTACACTATCTATAATTGGAATACCCATTTTTAATAAATGTTCTTGAATTAGTGGATATATTTTTTCAGTTGCCCAACTAGAAATTACAACTACTTTAGCCTTAGAAGTATTTATTACCCATAAAAGATTGGTTAAACATTCTTCATCTAAATATAATTTTTGAATTAAATAACTACATTCTAAAGAATTTATTAAACCTTTTTTTAAACATCTATTATAAAAAAGACGCATGGGATTTGTTTTTTGATAAGTATCTAAATAGTTTAAAACACCATCAATATCTAGAAATATAATTGGTTCAGGCATAGTTAATCTCTTCTATTACTAAATAATAAAATTAAGCGAAGTAATTCTAAGATACTTGATAAAACACCAGCTACATAAGTAAAGGCAGCCGAAGTTAGCATTTTAGCTACTCCTTCACTTTCTTTTTCCGTGGCTAGTTTTAACTTAGTTATTTCTTCTTTAGCCCGGGCTGAGGCATTAAATTCAACTGGTAAAGTGATAAGTTGAAATAATAAACCTATAGCAACTAAAGCGATACCTAAAGAAAATAAACCTAAACCCTCAGTTAATAAACCAATAATTAATATAATGTAAGCAAAATAACTTGTAAAATGAACAACTGGAAAAATTAAACTGCGAAAACGTAAGAAAAGGTAGCCTTCTTTATCTTGAATAGCATGACCACACTCATGCGCTGCCACGGCTAAGGCCGCAATAGAAGTACCATGAAAAATATTGGTAGATAAACGGACTACTTGACGATTAGGATCGTAATGATCCGTTAAATTCCCCCGAACTTCGACAATATGAACATTTTTTAAATCATATTTATCTAAAATTTTACGAGCTACTTCAAAACCTGATATTTTCTTTTTATTTTCTAACATACTATACTTACGATAATTATTGCTTATAGAAAGTTGAGCAATTGCCGGTATAGCAAAGATAGCTAATATTATTAATAAATCCATTTTAATTCCATTAAACTATTTCAAAAATAGTTCCCTCTCTTGTATCTTTCAAAATAATTCCTTGTTTTTCTAAATCTTGTCTAATTTTATCAGCTAAAGCATAATCTTTATTTACTTTAGCTTCATTTCTTTTTTGAATTTGTTCTTTAATATAATCTTCATTTATATTTTTTATTTCTTCTTCTTTAGTTAAATCAAGTGATAAAACTTTATCCCAAGCTTCTATTAAAGAAAGTTTAGTAAAATCATTTACTTCATCTTTTAATAATTCATAGATTAAACTAAGAGCATTAGCGGTGTTTAAATCATCACTAATATATTCTTTAAATTGTTGATCATAAAAATCATATTTTTCTTGATTTAATGAACCTTCTGATTTTAAAGCTTTAATCTTATTTTTAAGTTTTTGATAACTTTTTTTCGCATTATCTAATGATTCATAAGTGAAAGCTAAAACTTTACGATAAGAAGTATTTAAACACATAAAGCGATAATCAAGAGGATTATAACCTTTTTCTATTAATAAACTTAAAGTTAAAAATTCACCATTAGATTTACTCATTTTACCAGTGCTATCATTTAAATGTTCACCGTGAACCCAATAATTACACCATTTATGGCCAAGATAAGCTTCACTCTGCGCAATTTCATTAGTATGATGCGGGAAGATGTTATCGACGCCACCACAATGAATATCTAAATATTGGCCTAAATATTTTAAACTGATACCACTACATTCAATATGCCAACCAGGATAGCCATAGCCCCAAGGGGAATCCCATTTTAATTCTTGATTTTCAAATTTAGATTTAGTAAACCATAACACAAAATCCGTCGGATTTTTCTTCGCAGTATCTTCTTCTACATCATCTCGAACTGCTAATTCTAAATCTTCATGGGTTTGATTAGTTAATTGATAATAATTAGCTAATTTTGATGTATCAAAATAAACATTACCATTATTAAAATAAGCATATTCTTCATCTATTAATTTTTGGATAATGTTGATATACATATCAATATTATCGGTAGCTTTAGAAACTATTTCTGGCCATTTTATATTTAAGTTAGCTGTATCCTTTTGGAAAGCTTCAGTATAAAATTTAGCAATGTCTAAAACTGATTTATGTTCTCTTTTGGCTCCTTTTAACATTTTATCTTCGCCGGTATCGGCATCCGAAGTTAAATGGCCAACATCAGTTATATTCATAACTCTTTTTACTTTATAGCCTAAATAAATTAAAGTTTTTTCAAAAATATCTTCAAAGATATAAGTTCTTAAATTACCTATATGAGCGAAGTGATAAACAGTTGGCCCACATGTATACATTGTAACTTGTTTATCATCATGAGGTTTAAACTCTTCGACCTTTTTAGTTAAAGTATTATATATTTTCACAGTTTCACCTTCTTTTTAATCTTATTAAAGAACGCATTAATTGTTGATCACTTTGATCAGCTTTTTCTAAATATTTTTCATATCCACCATTTATATAGTCTTGATAAGCTTGAGATTTATGATATATAAATGCGTAAGGAACAGCTTTTCCCACAATAAATTCATCTTTTAATTCTGGAAATGGTATAGCATATTCTAAAACAGGTAGATAGGAGTTAATAGAATTAGGATATGTTCCAAAACCTTGATATTTTTCTATTATATCACTAGGGATATCATAAAAACCAATAAAGGCTCCATTATTAAAAAATATGGAAGGTTTTGTAGAAATATAATAAACTGCATCTTCATAAAAATGAAAGAAATGGATATAATTAATTCCAGCTTTATATCGATGAGTATTAATTCCTTCATCATGCCAATATTTTGGAAAACTTATCTTCCCATTTAAATAATCTTGATATTCATTACGCATTTTATCATTAACATCATAAGTCCAACGATTTTCCAGTAATCTATATACTACCATATAATTTCCCCCTACAATCTTTGTAAATGTTATTTTTGTTTTTTATATTGTTCTACTCTTTTAATTAATCGATTCTTACCTAATAAGTGCATTATTTCATAAAGGTCAGGTGTCATAGTTAAAGAAGTAATAACAAAACGTAACATTTCACAAATATCCCCAACATGGCCTTGATACTTATCAGGATTTTCTTTATATTCTTTAACTGAAGTATAATTATACTTTTGACCAAACTCAGCTATTTTATTAAACCAAGTATTTTTATCATCATTTTCATCATAATAATTTTCTAAATAATCAGTAATTAATTCAATATTAATATCTTTTTTTTCCCAAGTAGGATTAAATTCTTCATCAAACATATACCAAATTAATTTTTTTACATCACTATATTTCCCAATATCTTTTCGTGGTTTTTTTTGCTCTCTTTCAATATTTAAAATTGCTTTAGTATAATCAGGATCTTTGGTAAATACTTTTAAGAAATCTTGATCAAATTCTTCTAAATAAGCTTTAGTTTGTTCATATATTTCCTCTTTAGTTAAACGACTAAAATAAGTTTTGGAAATATTGCCTAATTTTTCTAAATCAAATAAAGCACCACTTTTACTTACTTTTTTAAAACTAAATTCAAAATCACTAATTTTTTTATCTTTGTTTTGTAAATACCATTCTTCAAAATTACTATTGATAATAGTAGCTAAATAAAGTTTAACTGCTTCTGTGGGAATTCCCATTTCATGATAAAAACTTACAGCACACTCCGGATCTTTTCGTTTAGAAAGTTTTCTAATTGTGCCATTATCATTTTTTAGTAATGGTGATATATGAGCATACTTAGGAGGTTTATAACCAAACATTTGAAATAGTTGTAAATGAATTGGTAATGATGATAACCATTCATCGCCTCTAATGACATGAGTAGTATGCATTAAATGATCATCTACTAAATGCGCGAAGTGATAAGTAGGTAAACCATCTTTTTTCATAATTGGAATATCTAAATCATTTTCCGGAAATTCTAATGTTCCGCGAATTAAATCATCACATTTTATCTTTTTATAAAAACTACCTGGTGATTTTAACCGAATGATATATGGTTCATTATTTTTTATCTTCGTCGCTGCTTCATCAGGAGTTAAATCACGATATTTAGCATATTTGCCATAAATACCTATTCGCTCTTTATGTTGTTCTTGTCTTTCCCTTATGGCATTTACTTCTTCTTCCGATAAAAAGCAAGGATAAGCTTTACCTTCTTTAATTAATTCTTTAATAAAAGTATGATAAATTTCTTGACGCTTAGATTGGGTATAAGGTCCATAATTACCCTCTTCCGTATTTTCTGAAGTAGCTCCCTCGGTAAAAGTTATATCAAAATCATTTAAATCTTTAATGATTTGATTAATACCATTTTCAATAGTTCTTTTAGTATCCGTATCTTCAATTCTTAAGAAGAAAACTCCATTTGTTTGCCTAGCAAAACAATACCCCGTAAAATTAGCAAGTAATGCTCCAATATGCACAAAACCAGTTGGAGACGGAGCATAGCGAGTTACAATTGTTCCCTCTTTTAAGCCTCTTTGCGGGTATTTTTCTTCATAATAATTTATATCATGTTTAATATCTGGAAATATTAAATCAGCTAAGTCTTTATATGTCATATATACCTCTTCTTTCTTTAAAATATTCTAACATAAAAAGGGGTAAAAAAAAAGCATATACTAGCTTTCTTTCATCCGAGAGACAAAGGAATACATTCCGTCTTTTTCCAATTTAAAGGTATAAACAAAAGTATAAGTATCTACTTTAGCTTTTTCATCATTATATTCATCAACTGTTTCATATATTTTAATTTGTTCATCATCTTGAGTAGCTTTGGCAATTTTAGCTGTGTAGCCGCCTGGACCATTTGTACCTCCGCCTTCTATTGTATACTCAAAATACATGTCAGTTGCATTTAGATAATTATATGAGGAAATGTGAAGACAATCTGTATAAATTGGAACATCAGTATTTAACTTAGAATTTGGACCAAATAATTCTTTATAGATACTTTCGACATAATCTTTTTTGTAACCATATTGAAAATAAAAAATATTACTATGGTATATACTATCTTCTTTTTGTGTGTAGCATAAACTAAATCTATCCTCTTTTAAATAACTATTTTTAGGAGCATAGTCAGGAATATTATAATCACTACAAGTAATAATCTTTTTATTTTCTTCCACTAGATTTTTAGCAACTAATTGCATTTTAACAATTTCCGAACTAGTCTTAACATCAAAATTTTCTAAAGCTCCGTCCTTAGTTTGTTCAGAGCTATAGTACCAAAAATGATTCCAATTACTTTCCTCTGTTTCACTTGATACTTTATTGTATAGAGTTTGGACTAAACGAGAATTAATATCTAATTCTTTTACTTCATTTTCTTCTTTTGGGGTTTGAATGTCATTTGAAGTTTCTTTTTTTAAATGAAGTAAATCCTTATCATAAACTACATAACAACCTAAACCCAATAATAATATTATGCTGATAACTAAACCAATTATTAACCCCTTATTACTTCTTTGTTTCATGTTACCTCTCTTTTCTATGTTATCAGTATAGCATAGATTTTAAATTTTTTGGTAAGTTTTAGAACAATACAATTTTGCTTGTGCTAGCTCTAAATCATATTCTTTTAATATTTTTTTATCATCAGAATTGATATAACTATCTACAAACCCATCTTCAAAAACTCTAATAAACCAATTTAAAGTACAAACGGTATATACTTCACGTTTTTTGGCTATTTCATTGTAATAACATATTGTTTCTTCTTTTGAAACTTTTTTAAATTTAGCATAACGCAAAGAAATTAAAATATTTTCAATTTCTCTATATTCCGTACTATTTCGAGAAGTAAATTCATTTCTACGATATATTTTATTATTATTTTCAAAATAAAATTTACTTGGTACAAATAATTTTATATCATTTAAAGTTTTTCCAGTTTTTAAATCTAATAAACCTTGATAATTATCTATCCCATTATAATATTGATGATTATTATCAATAAGAGGGTTAATTATAAAAGGTAAAATATCGTGATTATATGTTGTAGTATTGCAATTTGATAAACCAATAATACTAGCCACTATTTCATCCTCTTCTTTATTCATTTCATCCATTATAAATTTAATAGCTGCTTTTGTACTATTATACAATTTTTCCCTATCAAAATGATTAGCTATCCAATTACTTAGCTTTATTCCTTGGGCAATTAAAACATTGCCATTACGCATTAATAATACCATACCAAAATCTTTATTTTCATCTGTTGAAATAGATAGAATACGCATGTGGGGATTAGTTAGAAAATTATTAAATAACATAAAAGCTTCACCATTTATTCGAAAGCAATTCCCTGCTTTATAACCCATAACTAAATTTCTAATATCATCTAAAGGTAGCAGTTCAAAAGTAAAATTTTCTATTTTAGGAATATCAACTTTCATGATAGAAGTTTTATTTTTTAATTTTAATTTTGAATAAACAATCATATTTTTATTAATAATTTCTTGTTCACTTTCAGTAATTCCGTATTTATGACAATATAAAGAAATCATATCTTGTAAAACAACACCAGATAAATCTGGATTAGTTAATTTTGGAGAAAGATATCTTTCTTTTAAAAGAATTCTAACTTTAGATTGATTAAGTTTATTACCTAATTGTTCTATAAAGTAATTTAAATTATTATAAAAATAATCAAAGTTTAGAAATAAATCTATAAAAAATCCTTCTATCATTAATCTCATATTATTATTTAAATCTTTTTTATTACTAAATAAAAACTTATTAAAAATAGCAATATTTTGATTATTAATGTTTTTAACATTTAAATTATTAAATAAATAATGAATTATTTCATAATCAATTAAACCATAATTTCCCCTTAAAACTTCAATAGCATTATCTGTTCCGATGGTTAAATACATCTTTATGGCTATTTTCAAAAATTCTTCTTCTGTATTAAAACTAGTTTTTCGAAGTAACCATTCAGGTTTATTAACAATTGATTTTTTTAAATCTAATTCATCATTTTTTAAATCTATTTTTTTAATATATTCTACTATAAATCTAATTTGTTTGGTTGGTAGCTTAAAATAATCAATAGGATTAATAAGTTCTTCAATATTGTTTAGTTTTTCGTTATCATATTTTAAATAGGCAATTAAATCATAAATATTATTATTTAATAAAACTTTAAATATGTCCTTAAATTTATTACTATGAATACAATGTAGAAACATTTTATAAAATTCATCAGGGAAAGAATCTATCTTATAATAATTATCTAAAAATAATTTAACTGAAGTAAAGTCATTAGTTGGTATATTTGATAATAATTTATATAATTTTAAAGCTTTAAATAAGTTTAATTTATTTTTACTTTGTATTTCCATAACTAACCTCTTTTTGTGAAAAATATATTAGCATAGGAAAGGATAAAAAACAATCAAAAAAATTTGGAATTTATGGGTTTTAAGATTTTATCTTACTTTTTTGTAAAAGATTGATTAAAAGTCAAATTTATGATATATTGAATATGCAAGAGAAACTTGCATAAAATAAAAAAGGAACAAATTAGCAATCGCTTGTTAGTTGTTGCCAGAAATTGTTTTGAATCATCTAATTCATTGCTGAGTTAGATGATTTTTTTATTTTATGTTAATTTTATTATGATTATAATTAATAAAAAAATTATAATTAACAAACAAAAATTCAGAAAATCTTTCTTTGTCATTATATCACCTCACTCCCTATGAAGAAGTTTGGCAACATCTAACTGCTAATTTATTCCCACATTTAGTATATCGAACATTTGTTATTATTTCAACATTTTTCTTTACTTATGGTAAAATTTTTTGAATTATATTTCTCAAAAAGCAAACTAGCCAAATTGGCTAGTTTTACTTTAAACATTAAAGCGAAAATAACAAATATCTCCATCTTGCATTAAATAATCTTTTCCTTCTAAACGTAACTTTCCGGCTTCTTTAACAGCTTTTTCGCTTTTTAATTTTTCTAAATCTTCATAACTCATAACTTCGGCTTTAATAAAACCTTTTTCAAAATCAGTATGAATTATCCCTGCACACTGAGGAGCTTTCATCCCCGCTTTAAACGTCCACGCACGTACTTCATCGGCTCCAGCAGTAAAGAAAGTTTTTAAACCTAATAAGGAATAAGTTGCTTGAATTAATTTATCAAGACCACTACTATCTATCCCCATATCTTGTAAAAATGCTTTCTTTTCTTCATCTTCTAATTCCGAAAGTTCACTTTCGATTTTGGCACACATAACAATAACTTCTGCTTGTTCTTGGGCCGCATAATCTCTAACTAATTTAGTGTATTCATTATCACCGACACTCGCATCTTCTTCAGATACATTAGTGGCATAAATAATTGGTTTTAAAGTTATTAAATTAAAACTTTTAATTACTTCTAATTCTTCATCAGTAAATTCAATATTTCTTAAACATTTATTTTCTTCTAAAGCTTTTTGACATTTTTTTAAAGTATTTACTTCTAATAAAGTATCTTTATCTTTAGTCATATCCGCTTTTTTCCCAATTTTATTAAGACGATTTTCAATGATTTCTAAATCAGCCATGATTAATTCAACTTTAATTATATCTATATCGCGAAGGGGATTGATTTGTCCCTCCACATGTGTAATCTCCGCATTTTCAAAACATCTTACAACTTCGACAATAGCATCAACTTCCCGGATGTGGGATAAAAATTTATTGCCAAGTCCCTCGCCTTTTGAAGCACCTTTGACTAACCCGGCAATATCCGTAAATTCAAAAGTAGTTGGTACTAAACTTTTAGGTTGGTACATTTCATTTAAAACATCTAAACGATTATCTGGAACCGTAACCACACCAACATTTGGTTCAATCGTAGCAAAAGGATAATTCGCTGCTAAAATATTTTTTTTCGTAATTGCATTAAATAAAGTAGATTTTCCCACATTAGGTAATCCTACTATTCCTGCTTTTAATGACATTCTAACACCTGCTTTCTAAAGGACAGCTGAGGCTCCAACCCCAATAGGTAAGCCGATTAAATACCAAACAACAATTAAACATAATAATATGCCACAAGTTGCTAAACTGTAAGGTAATTGATATTTAATGGTTTTAAATAAACTAATTGGTTTTTCATCTTGATTATATTTATGAATAAAGGCTAAGTAAATAACAAAATAAGCAAGTAATGGCGTTAAACCAGTGGTAACTGATTCACCAAAACGGAAGATTACTTGACTAAATTCCGGTGTAATCCCACTATTCATTAAAACCGGAATAGTTATGCCGGCTAAAATTGAATATTTTGCCGTTGATGAAGGAACAAAAATGGTTCCAATCGCTGTCAAGAAAAATAAGAGGATAACTAGTGGCAAACCAGTAAAAGAAGTATTTTCAATTAAATTAGCAAACATCGAAATTATGACAGTTCCAATTTCCGATTTCTTAAAAATATTAATTAAGATAGAAGCAAATAAAATTAAAACTAAAGTATGACCAGTTCCGTCTAAGGAATGGGAAAAGTAATTACATACATCATTATTATTTTTAATTGTTTTAGCTCCAATTCCATAGAATAATCCCCATATTACAAATAAAATTGTAATAATGAAGACAAAACCATTACTGAAAAAAGAATCATAACTAAATAATTTATCAATATAATAAACTTGGGTATTATCTAATAAATTTCCCGAAAAAGGAAGACCCGGAATTATGTTATAAATAAAGAAAATTAAATAAAGGAAACCAGCTCCTAAAGCATAGATTAAACCTTTTAACTCTTTTCGGCCAATCACAATATCTTCTTCTAACTCCGCAAATTCATATTTAGGCAAACGTGGGGCAACAATTTTTTCTGTAATAAAAGTTATAACAATTGAAAGCAAAATAATAGCTGCTAACATTATAAAGATAAAACCAAAAGTCGAAATTGTATATCCTTTATCCAACACCGCTGCTCCCGTTAAAGTAGTTTTTAATAATTCACTATCAATAGAAGTTAAAAAGATACTTATTCCACTACCACAAGTTAACCCCGCAAAAGAAGCAATTATTCCGGCAATTGGATTACGACGTCCATGTAAAAATAATAAAGCACTTAAAGGAATAAAAATTATATAACCTAAATCTCCGATAATACTAGATATTATACTTAAAAATACTAATACAAAAGTAACTGTATTTTTTTTACAAAATTTAGATATTAAAGTAAAAGCTGTTTTTAAAAATCCACTTTTTTCCATTATACCTATTCCAATTAAGATAATAATTAACATACTTAAAGGGGTAAAAGCAACAAAGTTAGAAACAGTAGATGTAAATATATATTTAAGTCCACTTAAACTAAAGAGATTAAACACACTTACTAAAGTAGATGTATATTCTTCAGTTGTAGCATTATATGTATTATAAGTTGATTCAAAACCAACTAAAGATAAAATTCCACTAATAACAATTATAGCTATTATTAAGATAACAAAAGTCATTATGGGATTTAAAGTAATTTTATCTCTAATTCTTCTTTTCTTCATTGGTATCACCTATTATTTTTTTTAACTTTTTTTCAAATTCTAAACGATCCATCATTATTTCTCGTCCACAATTAACACATTTAATTTTTATATCAACACCCATTCTTGTTACAACCCATTCGTTTGTTCCACAAGCATGAGGTTTTTTCATGATAACATGGGTATTTAAATTATATTTCTTTTCCATTATGCACCTCAATTTGTTGATAAGGAATTGTAAGTTTGTTTTTATCATAAGCTTGTTTTACCATTTTTAAAACAAGTCTTTGCATATCCCATTGAGTTCCTCTTTTACACCAAACGCGAACAGCATAGTTAATACTAGATGAATCAAATTCTTCAATTCCTAAATATTGACAATCATGAATATCTTTAACTTCTTTGACATCGTCAGCAACATTAGCTAAAACTTTTTCAACTAAATCTAATTTATCTTCATAACTAGTTGGTATCTTTAAAGTAAAACAAGCAGTTTGTTGAGATAAGTTGATAACTTCCGTAATATTACGATTAGAAATTATTTTAACTTGACCACTCAAAGCTTTAATCTTTGTAGTTTTTAAACCTAACTCAATAACTTCTCCCATAAAGCCTTGATAATCAACAATATCACCTACTACAAAGAAATTATCTAAGATAATAGTTATTCCATTAATTAAATCTTTGATTGTATCTTGTAAAGCAAGACCTAGAACAGCTCCTACAATTCCTAACCCAGCGATTAAAGAACGAGTATTAATTCCATAAAGTTCTAAAGCAATTAAAAGGATTAAAACAAATACAACATATTTAGTTATACTTTGACATAGTTTAACTATTGTTTTTCTTTTTTTCTTTTCAAGTTCTGTTTTACCAGAATTAATTATTTTTTCAAAAATAATTCCTGAAAATTTATAAACAATATATCCCGCTGCTATAATGAAAAGAATACCATAAAATTCTTTTTGGGTTATAAATTTAAGGATTTGTTCTAACATATTTAATCTCCTTCTATTTTAATATTAATAATTTCTAATATTCTTTCTAAATCTTTTTCAGAATCAAAAGGTATTTCAATTTTTTTATTAGTAATTTTAACTTTAGTTCCTATTTTATCACGTAAAGTGTTTTCATATATATTATATTTACGATTATAAGAATTACGATTAATTTTATTTCGTTTTGGTAAATCATTATTACTTGTTATTTTTTCAATATCACGCACGTTTAAGTTATCTTGAATAATTTTTTGGGCTAAGGTTTCGACTTTTTCTTTATCTGCTATTTTACTTAATGTTCGAGCATGAGAAAGGGTTAGTTTATTATTTTCAACTTCTTTTAAAACATTTTCCGGTAAATTTAAGATACCTAATAAGTTCGTAATATAGCTTCGACTTTTGCCAAATTTCGTGGCAATTTGTTCTTGCGTCATACCTGTTTGTTCAATGATATTTTGAAAAGCTTTGGCTTCTTCAACCGGATTTAAGTTTTCTCTTTGAATATTTTCAATTAAAGCAATTTCCATCATTTGCTTATCATCAAAATCTTTAATAATAGCTGGAATAGTTGTTAAACCGGCTAATCTCGCGGCTTTTGTTCTTCTTTCTCCGGCAACTAATTCATAACCTTTAATACTTTTTTTAACAATTATCGGTTGAACAACTCCATGTTCTTTAATAGATTGGGCTAATTCTTGTAAAGCTTCTTCGTTAAATATAGTTCGAGGTTGATAAGGGTTTGAACGAATTTCATCTAATTTTAAATCAATTATTTCTTTTTTACTTACTTCATTAATAATGTTTTTTTCAAATGAATCAAAATCAATTCGTTCATTAGTAAATAATTGTTCTAATCCTCGCCCTAAGGCTTTTCTTTTATTTTCCATCGCGATTAATCACTTCCTTTGCTAAATTAGCATAAGCTTCGGTAGCTCGACAAAGAGGATCATACTCACCAATTGGCTTTCCATGTGATGGAGCTTCGACTAAACGAACTAAACGTGGGATTATGGTATTAAATACTTTATCTTTGAAAAATTTACGAACTTCTTCAATTACTTCTAAACCGATATTAGTTCGGCCGTCAAGCATAGTTAGTAAGACTCCCTCTATTCTTAAATTTGGATTTAAATTATATTGAACCATAACAATTGAATTTAAAAGTTGGGTAATTCCCTCTAAAGCTAAATACTCACATTGAACAGGAATAATAACAGAATTACTGGCAACTAAAGCATTCATGGTTAAAATACCTAAAGATGGTTGGCAATCAATTATAATATAATCATAATTTTTTTCAATTGGAGCTAAGGCTTTTTTTAATTGTTCATTTTGTCTAAAAGTATTATCTTCTAATAACTTTTTAACAAATTCGACATCAACTCCGGCTAAGTTAATAGTCGCAGGAATTAAAGAAAGATTAGCAAATTTAGTTTTAATAATTGCTTTTTTGATATCTACTCGACCCGTAATTACATCATACATATCAACACTAAAATCAGCATTGTTGTAACCAAGACCAGTAGAACTATTTCCTTGAGGGTCAAGATCAATTAAAAGAGTTTTTTTTCTTTCTTTTCCTAAAGCAGCAGCAAGATTTATACTTGTTGTTGTTTTGCCTACGCCACCTTTTTGATTAACTAAGGAAATGATTTTTGCCATACTACCACCTTTTCTAAATATTCCCTATTATTTTATCACAAGATAGAGTATATTTCATTAAAAAATTAGAAATTCTTGACAAACAAAAACAGAGAAAATTATTCTCTATTTATTAAATAAGTCACTATGACTTTCTGTTGCTGTTAAAAGCAAAATTAATTTATCGTTAAAAATTTTGTAAACTAATAACCAATCAGGGGCAATATGACATTCGCACGTTTTCTTGGACAAAGTGGCGATAGCATTTTTTTTATTTAAATTTTTTTAATAAAAAGGCAACAATATCATTTACGATTAGTTTGTGATATGTTGATTAAAGGGGTGTTCAAAAAGGGTTTATCCCTTTGCACACTTATATTGGCTTGCCAATATAGTAGTGTATTACCTAGTTGTCTAAACTAGGTTTAATGCCAAACGTTAGTTGCGAAGTTTCTTTTGAATTTTTCTTTTTTTAACATTTATTATTATTTGCGGAAGGTATGTTTCTGTATAATTTCGACAACCCTATTTTATAAATAATACTTCTTATATAAAAATCAACAAAATTCGATATTCCAAAAATTAATAACGAGATTTTACTGTTTAAAAATACAAAACATAAAATGACTCGAGTAGATGCTCCAAGAATTGACCCTACTAACATAATTTTAGGTTTTCCTTGAATTATTAAAAGCGTTTGATATGTAACATAAAAGTATAATCCAAACAATCCGAAAGAATAAAAAATTATATAAGGAAAACACTGTGAAATAGGCAAACTACCATGTGATATTACCAAAATTAAAAATCCAAAAAGATAATCAAGTGATATAATTGTTTTAAAATAATTTTTCTTCATTTTATTGCAAATTTCGTATTGTTCTGCAAATGTTTTATATTTAGGAAGTTGAATCATCATTGTTGCTTGAAATGCATTTGCAATTACTTCTAATTTTAAAATAGTAGAATAACAAATTGAATGTATAGAATATTTTTCAGTGCCCATTTTACTAGCAAGTAAGCCATAAATTAAAATAAATATTCTAGACGATAATCTTTCTAAAGTAGTTGGTACACCTATTTTTAAAACTCTCTTCAATATTTCTTTATTTGGAAGAATGAATTTTAATTTTAAGTTATATAGCATATAAACAATAGATAATACCCAAGAAAAGATAGTTGCTACAAACAAAAAAATTAAATTTTTAGTAAAAGCAAATACAATAGCATCAAAAGTTATCAAAGTAGCATAGTATATTATTAAACTCTTTTTGTATAATTTTAAATTACCTCTTAATCGTATCATTTCAAATATTGCATTAGCTAATCTTCCAACTGTCAGATAACAGATATACAAAGATAAAATACTAGATAGCATCTTTTTTTGAATAGTTGTTAAATCAAAAAAATTAACAATTATATTTCTTGAAAAAAATACAATAATACCTAATATTAGGCCCACTATTATATTTATGATTAAATATGAACTTTCATTTTTTCTATCTGTCCTATATGTGAAAATGCCTATTTCACTAATTGATTTTAAAATTAAATCAATAAAAATCAAACTACCACAAACAACTATTGCATCTATACTTATCGCATTATTAAATGCTGAATCTATACTATCTGCAATACTCATAAAAATAAAACTTATAAGTAAAGATATAAATTCTTTCATCAAAATCACCTTGATTTACATACAAAAATATTATAACATTGTGCCTTTTATTTTGACATATATTTCTATAAACTCATTTCGAAATCGTCTTTATATTTTTCTTCGTAAGATTCATTATTAGATTTTAAATAACTTGGGATTTCAGTATAATCAAGTAACTCATCTTCTTTAGCAACTTGAACTTTAATTGTTGTTAAATTATTCATAACTCAAACCCTCCTTATTTCTATTATACAATGGATATAAAAAAGAAGAAATATTATATTCTTCTAAATTTAGTATGTTTTCTTAATTTAAGATAACTTATTATTCCTATTAACAAAATTCCACCAATCATACTATATTTTATTTTAGCCGTCGGAGGATTAGGAATACCCCCGGCATTTTCAATTCTTACTGTATCGTCATAACTAGCATATAATTTTAAATCTTTATTTAAAGAAGTTACTTCAAAACTATTAATTAATTCACTTTCTGTATTCCAAGCTTCAAAAGTGGTATTATTTTTTTCGGGAACAGGTAATGAATAAGTATTAGATGTAACATATTTAGGTTCTAAAATTGTACCACCATTTGATTCAAAAGTAATTTTAAAAATTGGTGATAGCGTGTTTATCATATTAGATATTGGATGATGATCATTTAAAAACGCCCCATTAGGATCAACCATATAATATGTATCGCGAATATTATTTGCTACTTTTGCCCGACCTTCTTCATTATCCAACCAAGTTGGGTCAATAGCATACCAAGTTCCATTTAAATATACTTCATTCCAAATATGATTTTCATCATAAGTACTTCTTACTTGAACTGCATTATAACCTGCCATTTCTAATAAAGCGTTTAATAAAATGGTATATTGGCGACATACACCGGTTTTATTTAAAGCTTTTTCCATCATAATTTCATTCTGAAAAGCTTGTTGACCAGCTTCACCAGTTAAAGTATTATCATAAGTAATATTATCTAAAACATATAAAACTACTTTTTGAATAATTTCATCATCTGTTAATCCTTCTAATTGTAAAGAATCATAAATGTTTTGTACTCTACTATTAATATTTTCATATACTTTATTTAAACTAAAACTTGTTTTAACATTATTTTTTCTTAAAAAATTTATTATATCACTATTTAAATTTTGTTCTAATCCCCATAAATTTAAAACTCGTAAATGTTTTAAATTTAATATTGGATTTAAATCAACATTTGTATAAGCCGGAAAATCAATTGATAAAGTATTTAAATTAGGAACACTTTTTAAAAATTCTAAATCGCGAAAGTAAGTACTATCAGACATAACAATATTTTCAACACTAGTATATTTTAAATAATTTAAATCTTTAACATAAGAATTATAAATATTTAAATTTATTAAATTATTATTATTTATATTTTTTAAGCTTATTTTTGAACCGGTAATAATTAATTTTTCTAAAGTATCAATATCATTAATCATAGATATATCGTCTAAAGTTAAAGTTTGAAATTCTATTTCTTTAATCCCATCTAAATCATCTATTTTATTTAAATTAGTTTGCGTATTAACAATTATTCTATCGCAATTATTTACTTCACTAATTAACATATGATCAACTACAACATCATCTAAGTTACATGTAGTTAGTTCTTCTGCTAAAACTGGCTTAGGAATAATGATCATTAAAAAGATTACCAAAATACTAAAAACAAACTTTTTCATAACTATTCTCCTAACATTTTTATCGTAACACATTCTGTAAATAATAAATAAATATTTTGTTAAGAAAACTACTATTTTGACATAAATTAGACAAAAAAGAATTAGATTATTCTTCTTCCAAATTCTCTAATTCTTTTTGTAATTCTTCTTTAGTCATTTTGGTATAACCTTTAATACCTTTTTCCTTTGCCATTTCTTTAAGTTCAGTTAAAGTATAACCTTCAGTTTTTGCATTAGGTATATTACTAAAGTCAATTGAATTATTTTCAACAATATAATCAATTTGTTCTTTCGTAATAGTTTCATATTTCATTAAAGCATCGGTTAATAGCATAACTAAATCTTTATTTTTCTTTAATATATCTTGTGCTTTTTTATAGCAATCTTCAATAATTTTTCGAACTTCTTGGTCTATTTCTAAAGCAACTTGATCAGAGAAGTTTTTAGTTTTACCATAATCACGGCCTAAGAAAACACTTTCACTTCTTTGTTCTAATTGCATTGGTCCTAAATCACTCATACCATATTCGGTGACCATGGAACGAGCTATGTTAGTTGCTTTTTTAAAATCATCTGAAGCACCAGTTGTAATTTCGCCAAAGAATAATTCTTCACTAACCCGGCCTCCCAATAAACCTACAATTTGCGAAGTCAATTCGTTTTTGGTAAGAATGGCCATTTTTTCTTCTTTTGGTAACATCATTGTGTAACCACCAGCCATTCCTCTTGGAATAATGGTAATTTTATGAACCGCCTGCGCATCTTGAAGTTTTAAACCTATTACAGCATGTCCGGCTTCATGAATACTAACTAAACGTTTTTCTTTTTCCGTTATTTTACGACTTGTTTTAGCAGGACCAAGTAAAACTCGGTCGGTAGCTTCATCTATTTCTTCCATAGCAATAGCATCTTTATTGCGTCGTACGGCAAGTAAAGCTGCTTCGTTTAGTAAGTTCTCTAAATCGGCTCCACTAAAGCCTGGTGTTCTTTGCGAAAGATTTTCTAAATTAACATCTTTGGCAAAGATTTTATTTTTAGCATGGACTGCTAATATTTGTTCTCTTTCTTTTGAATCTGGTAGGCTAACCGTTACTTGCCGGTCGAAACGACCAGGACGAAGTAAGGCTGGATCTAAAACATCAGGTCTATTGGTTGCGGCGATGATGATTATTCCCTCATTAGCTCCAAAACCATCCATTTCGGTTAATAATTGGTTTAAAGTTTGTTCTCTTTCATCATGACCTCCGCCTAAACCAGTACCACGTTGACGACCCACGGCATCTATTTCATCAATGAATATTAAACATGGAGCACTTTGTTTAGCTTGTTTAAACATATCACGAACGCGGCTGGCACCAACACCGACAAATAGTTCCACAAAATCTGAACCACTAATATAATAGAATGGCACATTAGCCTCACCTGCTACGGCTTTAGCTAGTAAAGTTTTACCAGTTCCCGGAGGACCGACAAGTAAAACTCCTTTGGGAATTCGTGCACCTAGTTTTTGGAATTTTTTTGGATTTCTTAAGAAATCAATTAATTCTTCAACTTCTTCTTTTTCTTCTTTTAAACCAGCAACATCCGAAAATCTAACTTTTCCACCATCTTTAGATAACTTTGCTCGACTCCGACCAAAGTCCATAGATTTACCATTACCACTAGCCATACGATTAAATAAGTAGAAGGTTACGCCAATTAAAATCGCAAGTGGTAAGAAGTTAACAATTATATATAAAATTGAACTACTTCCCGGATCTTTCTTTGTATCATATAAATCAATATTATGAGTTTTAGCATACTCGGAAATAGTTGCGACATCCTCAGGAATGATTTTACTCTTAAAACTTTCATTCTCCGCATAGTCTTCTAATTTTCCCTCTAAGTAATAAACACTTTCACTACTTTTAGGAGTTATTGTTATTTCTGTTACTTCAGCCTTATCTATATAAGACATTAATTCTCCTGTTGTTAATTCATGCACTTCACTTCCCGCAAAGTTAAAAAATAGTAATGTTCCTAGAACAACTAATAATAAAATTATATAGGGAAATGAGGCTTTAAAAACATTGTTATTATTTTTATTAATCACCATAAATATTCTCCTTCTTTTTTGTATACTTAAGTATTATATCATAGTTTTTTGTTTTTGCTCTATCAAATTTTGATTTTTTTATACCTGGAAGCCATAATACAATATCATTACTATCAGTAACGATTGGAAATTCTTCTCTTTTTCTTTTACTTATCTTACTATCAATTAAAATATCTTTAACTTTTTTATGACCATTTAAGTTTTTGACAGCCATTTTATCTGCTTCTTTACGACTTCTAATTATTAGTGGTAATTTTATTTCTTGGGAATTTAAGTATAAGTAATCATTACTTGTTTCTTGACTATCTTTTATAATACTAATTTTATCCCCATTATTTAATATTACCTCATCTTCTAAAATATATTTAAAATTATTATCTTTAGTGGAAATATTTTTTAAAAATACTACTTTATTATATTCTTTAATAACTATATTATTATTTGGTAAATCTATTTTTAAATTTGGTTTGGCAGAATAGATTAAATCTAAAACTTCTTCTTGATGTTTCTTAGTTAATTTAGATAAATTATCTATATAGATATTACTTAATATTTTAAAAATTACTTTTTTGATAAGATAATTATCTTTTTTTAATATTTTTTTTAGATCTAAAATACCCATTTCATAACATTCATTCATTATGTTAATAACCTCTTTATCAACATAATTTTCGGTTTCTTCTAATTCTTGACTAAATTCTAAATATTTTAAATGAATGTTAGGATTTTCTTCTTTTAAAAAAGGTAAGATATTTTGACGATAGCGATTGCGAGTATAAATGGGTTTGGTATTGGATTCATCAAGATAATATTTTAAATTATTTTCCGTTAAATATTTTAAAATATTATCTTTAGTAATAAAGAGTAAAGGTCTTATTAACTGATAATTAGTTTTTTGACTTATTAATTTAATTCCACTATATCCTCTTAAAGATGATCCTCTTGCCAAACGCATTAAAATAGTTTCCATTAAATCATCACCATGATGAGCGGTCATTAAGTAATTAGCTTGATATTTTTGAATCGTCTCTTCAAAAAATTGATAACGTAAATTATGAGCAACATCATGGAAATTGCCCTCAGCATATTCTTCAATTTTTAAATAGGCATATTGACAATTATGTTCTTTAGCATAGTTTTTAACAAAAGCTGCTTCTTCTTCGCTTTGCTTACGCAATCCATGGTTAACATGAGCAAGAATTAAATGAAGATTTAAATCTTGCTTTAAAAGCAAATCACAAAGAAACATTGAATCTGGTCCTCCTGAACAAGCAACAACAATTGTATCATTTGGCTTTAATAATTTTTTTAAAAAATTATTAATCATTTTTATTTGGTCAGTCAAAATATCACCTTCTTTTATATGCTATTTTAACATTTAATTATAAATATGCAAGTAAAATAATTTTAAGACTATTTATTTTTCAACATAGCTATCATAAAATCTAAGATATCACCATCTAAAACTTTGTCTGCTTGGGTTGTTTCATATCCCGTTCGACTATCTTTTACTAAAGTATAAGGTTCTAAAACATAACTGCGAATTTGACTACCAAAATCAATATTAGTATTTATACCTTTAATTTTATTAATTTCTTGTTCTTTTTTTTCTAATTCGATTTGATATAATTTGCTTTTTAAAACACGCATGGCGATTTCTTTATTTTTAAGTTGACTTCTTTCGTTTTGACAAGTAACAACGGTTTTGGTCGGCAAATGGGTAATTCGCACGGCGGAATCAGTTGTATTAACTCCCTGGCCTCCTTTTCCACTACTACGATAAACATCAATTTTTAAATCTTTTTCATTTATTTCAATATCAATATCATTATTAAATTCCGGAGTAATCGAAACAGAAGCAAAAGAAGTATGACGCCGAGCATTAGAATCAAAAGGAGAAATTCGCACTAAACGATGGACGCCTTTTTCTCCTTTAAAATAACCATAGGCATACATTCCTTTAATTAATAAAGTTACACTTTTGATGCCAGCTTCTTCCCCTTTTTGTTCGTCTATTACTTCATAAGCAAAATTATTTTTTTCACAAAAACGGCAATACATTCGATATAACATCGAAGCCCAATCACAACTTTCCGTTCCCCCGGCCCCGGGATGAATTTCTAAATAACAATTTAAACTATCGTACTCTCCACTTAATAAAACAGATATTTCTAAATTTTCTAAGTCTTTTTCTAAAGATAAAATATCATTAGTTATTTCGGCTTCTAAACTGCTATCTTCTTCCTCGTTAGTTAAACTAATAAGTTCGCTCAAGTTTTGAATTTTACTTTCAAAACTACTAAAATCACTAATTTCTTTTTTCAATTTATTAACTTGCGTTGTCACAAGACTAGCTTGGCTTTGATTTTGCCAAAAGTCTTCTTCCGCCATTTTCGTTTCTAATTCTTCTAATTTTTCTTGCTTAGCCGTTAAGTCAAAGAGACCTCCCTAAATCAGCAAAACGCTTTTTAAAATCATTTAATTTTGTATTTAATTCTTTTATTTCCATTTTCTCACCTCATCATTTTTAATATTTTCCTACTTTGAAAAGTATTTACTCTTTCATAATATTTTAAGATAATTTCTTGCATATATAAAGGAATATATTTTTTTACTTCATTAAACATATAATCTGGTATTTCAAAACAAGCCTCACTAATTGAACCCACTATACAAGCAATAGTGTCACTATCCCCACCAATTGATAACGCTTTTCTTAAAGCATCTTCAAAATCACTAGCTAGTAAAAAACAAAATAAAGCAGGAGGAATAGTATCTTGAGCTTTGGCTGAAAAGGAGTAGTTTTTTTGTAAATTAGTTAAATCAAGATTTAAATTGTAACTATATTCTCTTTGCAAATAAGATTTAATATCTTCTTTAGACAATCTTTTACGTAACATATAGATACAATCACAAACTGCTAAAACAGCACTAACTGCTTCACCATGATTATGAGAACAAACTGTGGCTTTAAGAGCATTAGCTTCTATTTCGTTTAAGTTATTAAAGTAATAAGCAATAGGAGAAACTCGCATAGCTGCCCCATTACCTAAACTTGTTCCTTGTTCATTACTAGTTAACCAATGAATAAAACCCGGACTAAAACGCTTGCGTCCATATTTATCTAAACCTAGACTTAATTCTTGTAAACCATATTTTTTTAAATAAAATTCATAATCCTTATTACTACATAACGCCGCAGCTATTGCAGTTGTTAGCACACTATCATCAGTATATGAACAACTATCATTAAATAAAGAAACATTTTTATCTAATATTTTAATTCTTTCCGTATAATCTCTAACTTTTTTTAATTTTTTGGCTTTTATTTCTTCAACTTCTAAATAAGAACCAACAATATCGCCTATAATTGCTCCTAACATTTAATCACCCTTTACAACTTTTTAAAAATATTCCTAAATTTAACATTAACCCAAAAACAAATGGTAAAGCATAACGAAAATAACAATTAGCTGGTGATAAAAGACAAACTAACACTAAAACTAAAGATGGTGTTAAATAAACTAAATCTCGATATTTCTTTTGATAAAACAAGTAGGCAAACATAAAAATCAAAAGCCATACATTAAAACCAATATTTATTAGTAAACCTTGAAATGGAATATACTGATAACTAAGTCCATAAGCAGCTAAAACATTTCTTAATCCTTTTAAATTATTATAGTGATAATTAAATCCATCTTTAACAATTCTAGTATCATATTTATAATAAATATTCCAATTAGTTTTAAAAGGATAATAATATCCATAAGTATTATTAATCGTTGCTTCCACATAAGTTAAAGGATATTTAGTTAAATCTTTGAACCAAACTTTAAAATAATTTTTTAAATCTTGGCTAGTAGCATATTTATTATAACCATTTTTAACTGGATCAGCTAAATCAGGATTATATCTAGTTTTTAACGTATCATAAGTTAATATTTTATCTATTGCTTGTTTATCCTCTTTACTCAAACTTTTATCATGTTCTTTAACTAATCGAGCTGTTTGTTGAAAAGGAACCGATAAAGTTTCGCGAATGCTACCAGGTGTTATTTTAAAATAAGGTAATATTAAAGAATTATAAGAATAATTAAAACCTAATATTAGAATACATATTAAACCAATTTTAAATCTTTCTTGTCTATTTTTAACGATAAATATTAAGAAAGGAAAAGATAAAATAATTGTATGAATACCATTGTTACGGAATAAAGTTATAAATATTAATAATATAATGGTCCAGATAAAACATTTTAAAGTAATTTTATCCGTATGAATAAAATGATATAAAGTCATAGTATATAAAATAATTAAACTACCAAATATTACATCTTTAACAGCACTTAAAGCATAAAAAGGAAATATCGGAATAAAACTATACATTATTAAAGCAATAATAGGAAATAAAATATTAATATTTAATTTTTTTAAAAATTTAATGGTTAAAGCTAAAGTTGAAGCTAAAATTAGAGTTTGAATTATTGTATAAAGAAATAAACCTAAATTAACGTTGTTGATTAATGTTCCGATTTTCACACAACTACCTAATAATAAAGTATGTAAAACAGGATGATGATTAGTTATAGTAACTTTTGGATCAAGCATAATAGCATAAGTAGAATATTTATTAGGAATATGAAAAAATTGTTTTATTTGATAAGATGGATCGGGTGATAAGATTGCCGGATAAAAAGCAATAAAATATGGTAACCAACAAATAAGCATAAATATTAAACTAAATATAAAGGGATGTTTATTAAATAATTGATATATTTTTAAATTTTTTAATTTATATAATTTTAAATTAGATTTTTTCTTTTCTAAAAAATTAAAAATAATTTTTAATAAATAATAAAAACCAATAATTAATAAAATATATAATATTAAATTTAAGAATAAATATTTTTTCAGAAACGCAAAACTTCCTTTAATTAAAAAGGAATTACCAATAATAATAAAAGTAGCATATAAAAAACTTAGTATACTTAAAATAATTGTTTTGCGTTTCACTTCTGTTTCCTCTTTCTGGTTTTATTTTATCACTTCAAGAAAGAGAAGTAAAATTTATTAATTTTCAATATCAATATGTTTGTTAGCAAACTTTTTTCTTACTTACTTTAAAGTTAAAGTTTTAATAGTGCTTTCTTCTTTTGCTTTATTTTTTTGCAATTCTAAAAACATCATTTTACTAAATCCGGTATGATGATCAATTAAATATTGAATTTCAGTCATATTAAGTTTATTTAGTAAATCACTTTCATTAGCCGCTTTTAAAATTTCATCTAAATGTAAGTTTTTTCCAAATTCTCCATTTCTATATCTTTGCATTATATTTTGATATTTTAAAATGTTTTCACTTAAGTTTTGGTGTGAACTATCTTGTATTTTCATTTCTACCTCCAATTATTTATTTTCTATTTCTTTAGTTTCCATTATCAATTTATCAAAATCAGAAACATAATTTTTATCTTGAATAACTTTATATTTTTCGTATTCATCTTCCGCTTTAGTAATTGCTTGTTTATGAGAAACTTTTCCTTTATGATTTAATATATCATAGTGAAATATTTTTAAAGCATTATCGACTTCTTTTTCCCAATCACGCATGTACATCGGAATATTTCTCTCAGCATTATTTTCGGCAATATCTAAAAATAGGTTTACTAAATTATTTAAATTTTTAATTTCTTTTTCATCTAAATAATTCTTAGCAATACTAATATCAGATTTCAAAATTTTACCACTAGGTGATTTTTCCCAAGTAGTAAGGCCCATGTTTTTCTTTTGTGAATCGACACGATCATAAACTATCTCCGCTGCCGTGTGTCCCGTTACAGCAAAGTGAAATTTATTTTGAATTGTTTTATAAAATGTTACTGCCGTTTCACTATCTTTATCATAATCAATCGAACATTCAGCAAAAATATCTGTAATTTTTTGATAAAACATTCTTTCACTAGTTCGGATTAATTTTATTCTTTCCAGTAATCTTTGAAAATATTCTTGATCTAACTTATTTGCCTTCATAAATCTATCATCGTTTAAAGCAAAACCTTGAATCATATAATCTTTAATTATTTTATTAGCCCAAGTTCTAAATTTAATAGCTTTTTTTGAATTTACTCTAAATCCTATTGATATAATCATATCAAGATTATAATATTTAGTGTTATATGTTTGATTCCCTGAATTACCCACATGTGCAATTTTTGCACATGTGTTATTTTCGTTTAATTCATCTTCTTTATAAATATTGTTAATATGTCTAACAATACCACTTCTATCAATGTTAAATAAAGTTGACAACGCCTCAGCATTTAACCATACATCTTCATTTTTAAGTAATACTTCAACTTTTGTATTTCCTTCTTCATCGTTATAAAATATAATATTTTTTTCACTGCCAATTAACTTATCTTTCACTTTAACCTCCTTTAAAATAATGTATTTTTATTTTTTTGTCACTTAATTTTAAATAATTTTTAATTTAACTATTTAAGGCACCAGACATAATCCTATATTTAGATTCGTTATTCCATATTTGCATTAGTTCATCAAAATTTTTGTCAGGTTCTAACATTAAAATTGCTAATTTATCAAGTTCTTTATATTCATTTTCAGTCAATTGAAAATTCTTATCTTGTATATATTTCGGTAAATGCAAGAAAATTATTTCATTATTCATTAAAGAATGAAAATCATAAAATAAAGCTCTCAAAGATGCTTTAAGTCCCAAGGTTGCAGGATCAGAGGCATAATATATTTCATTTGTTTGATATTTATTGTTTCTCATACCTAAATAAGCCTCAGCTCCAAATATAAATTTATCTCTTGGTATATCATTTAAATCAAAGCCCATATCATGATCTGGACAATGTTCATCTGCATCTACTAAGACCCATCGATTTTTTTTATTATCAAAATATTCTGTAATCCAATGATCGTAAGCAACTCCATCATATTTTATATAAGGTGCAAAGCCACTTCTTACTCTTGCCGAATATCCTTTTGCCTTTAATGTAGCAGCAAGTAATATAGCTTCACCTCTGCAAGTAACATGTATCTTATCTTCGGCATTTCTATCTTTACTATAATTACTATCTTTTCTCAACAATTCACTAATCATACTAATTGCAGTTGGAAATAAATCATCTTCATAGTCTAATCTTGTAACAGGTACTTTTGTCATATCTCCCCAAAAACATTTTTCTTGTTTTCTTATATCTGGATTATCAAAAGCAACAGGATGAATTATTTGCATTCTTTGTAAAACACATAATTCATCAATATCATCCGTTAAATTTTTACAAAAGTCTTTATAAAGTCCTAAGTCGGTATATAAACTTGTCTGTTTGTAGAAATCTATTATTCTCTTTTCCATATCAATACCACTCAATTATATCTTTTAATTCTTTTCTAGGTCTTTGTTTAGGATTTTGATTCGGAACTCCTAATGATAATGCACAATTCAATTCTAAATCTTTATGCTCTAACATTTCTTCGACTTGTTTTGAAACATATACAATATCTCTAATCCATAAACTTCCTAATCCTAAATCCGTTGCTCTTAAACACATATTCTCTACACAAGCACCTATAGATAGACTATCTCCAACAATCCAATTATTATCTTTTGGCCTAAATACTAAAATCAATATTGGTGCTTGTTTTATTACGTTTGCAGTTGGATTAACACTACTTGCACAACCTAATTTTTTTCTTTCAATAGTATCATCATTATTAATTGTATAATCAATCATCATATCGGCTATTTTGTTTTTCATCTCCTCTTGAACTATCACAAAATACCAAGGTTGTCTATTTTTAGCGGATGGAGCAAGTCTTCCGCAGTTCAATATATCTTCTACTATATCTTTTGAGATTGCATCTGTTTTAAAATCTCTTATACTTCTTCTATTTTCTATTGCTTTTTTTGTTTCCATGCTTCCTCCCTATTTTTTACAAGCTTCAATAAAATTTTTAAATATATTATTCATACTTTTATCTGTTTTATATAAACTTTCTGGATGAAACCTTACACCAACATAAAATGTTTTATCTTTGGATTCTAAAATATCTGCGTATCCATCTTCACAAAATCCAACTTTATCTAATAGCGGACAATTTTCAATAGTTCTTTTATGCCTTGAATTTACTATAATTCTATCTTTTTTAACTATTTCATAAAATCTTGATGAATTATCAATATGGACATCATGAACATACTTTTCGTTAGATTGATTATGCTTTTCTGGATTAGATATTCTGTAGGTTGTTCCATTTAGTCCTCTAACAATGCTATTTTGTCCTGCACATATACCCAAACATGGTATATCATTATCATAACAATATTTTGCTATAAATGGTTCAAAAGCCTCGTTTGTATTTCCTCCTTGTAAAATTATTCCATCACATAACTTTATTTGTTCAATTATATTCTCTTTATCAATTAAATCATTGTATTTTTGCCAATCATCACCTGCAGATTGCATTTGGTCATTAGGCGATAATATGCCTATTGCTATTGCCCCATTATCAAATACTGCTTGTTTCACTTCATTTCTCATGCGTGAATCAACTCTTTCTAAGCTTTCATTACCATCTTTATATTTTGATACAATTCCAATAACTGTTTTACTCATCTATTTTCAGCTTCCTTAATAAATAGCTATAACGTTCATTATTTCCATATCGTATTAGTTTAAAATTATGGCTTTCATATATACCATTCAATTTTTGATTGGACTTAAACAATCTAATCTTAAAAATTTTTTTCCATCTCTTTTGGCTAACTCTTTGCATTTTAACACATAAATTGTAATTTTTTAATAAAATTATGACCTACAATATAATAGATTTTAGAAATTACTTAATAAATCAATTAATCTAGTATTCTTATAAATACTTTCCCTGCCTACTTTTTCAAATTCTAAAAGTCCAGCATCAACCAAGCTATTTAAATATGTAGCTGCAGTTTGTCTTGTAACTCCACATCTATCTTCAATATAATTGATTCTAGTATATACTTCAAAGAATAAAGAATCTAATAATTCATCAGAATATATTTTAGGTAATTTAGTCATAAATTCTTCTTTATAAGATTCCATCTCTCCTTGAATTAGTTTAATTAATTGTATAGTATTTTTAGATGTTTCTTCTATTCCTTTTAATATATAAATAATCCAATCTTCATAATTATTATTTTCTCTAAATTCAGTAAATAATTTATAATATTGATCTTTATTCTTATTAATGTAATTACTTAAATATAAAATAGGACTATCTAAAAGATTATTTAATACTAAATATAAAACATTTAATATTCTTCCAGTTCTTCCATTTCCATCATAAAATGGGTGAATAGATTCAAATTGATAATGAATTAAAGCCATTCTAATTAATGGATCAACTTCATCATCAGTTTCATTAATATAATCTTCAAGATTTTTTAATAAATCTCTAATTTCTTTTTCTTCTTGTGGTGGAGTATAAATTACTTTTCCAGTTTTACTATTAACTAATTTAGTTCCAGGATTTTTTCTTACACCAGCTTTATTATGTTCAATCATTCCTTGAAGTTCTACTAAAACATT
>CANQLL010000007.1 GCA_947624705.1 uncultured Bacilli bacterium
CGTGATTATTTTAACAAATTAAAATAATCTATCGTTGGTTTGTCGTGACTTTGTCACTTTTGTTTGACAAACCTACAAATGGAAAAGTAAAAATATAAACAATTTGTTGAAAAGCTTAAAATAATAAGATATAATTTAATTGATTTAACATATAATAAAAAGAAGGAGTAAGGATATGAAGAATAAAATTAGTTTATTTATTTTTACACTATGTAGTGTGTTAATTTTTACAGGCAGTGTTAGGGCAGCCGGAGCTACTGATTATGCTTCATTAAATAAGGCTTTTCAAGAGGCTGCTGATAATGAAGTTATAACGCTTGATCAAGATATTACAATTAGTGAGCAAACGGGAGATAATTATATTAAAGCCGCGAGTAGTTCTGCTAAAAATATTACCTTAGATTTGCAAGGTCATACCATTAGTTCTGTTAATAAAGATAAAGGAACAATTATCGTAGAAAATAATCTTAATTTAACTATAACTGGTAATGGAACAGTAAAACATACTAATAATCAACCAGCTTTAATCATTAAAAATGGTGATGTTACTATTGAAAATGGTACTTTTGCTGTGGAAACAACACCATATTATGCTATTCATGTTGGTGATAATGATAAAGCAGATAAAGCCAGTGAAGATTTAACTAATACTTTAACAATAAAAAATGCCACAGTAACTAATTCTAAATCAGGTGGAATTATTGTTATGACTAAACATTCAAAAGTTGATATTGAAAATATTGATTTAAATGTTGTCGATAACACGGCAATTTCTACTTATAGTTCAACTCAAGATGTGGAAATAAATATTAAAGATGGTAATTTAATTGCGACAAGAGAAAATAAAGAAAATAATGTTGATGCTATCGGTATTTTAGGAAAAGAAATTAGGCTAAATATTAGTGGTGGTTATATAGAAGCTCTTGAGGGAATAGGAATAAATTCTAATAATAGTGGAAATACTTCGACCATAAATATTTCGGGTGGTACAATCAAAGCTCATGTTGGTATGTACCAACCGCAAAATGCCGAAACTACTATTACTGCTGGGACTATTGAGGGTGCTATTGGCATTGTGGCTAGGCAAGGTTCTTTAAATATTTCCGGTGGGACAATTATCGGCAACGCTGAGGCCGGAGAAGAAGAATTTGCGGTTGGCTATGGTGATAATAAATTAACTCCAGGGGCTGCTGTAATTGTGGATAATGGTCCAAAGACTTATGGTGATGATTTGGTTACTAATATTACGGGTGGAGTGTTTGAAGCTACTAGCGAAAATGCCGTAGTATCTTATGAAGATAATACTACTGATTTTACGATAACTGGTGGACAATACAATAAACCATTTAATCAAGAATTTGTGCAAAATAATGAAGCTGAAGTGCAAATGGGAGATAACTATTATGTTGGAGCCTCTGCAGAAAAAGCTGTTCAAAATGCCCCAGCTGGTTCAACTGTTACTGTTTTACAAGGTGATTTAGAATTAAGTAATATTGGTGAGGGTGTAACAGTAGAAAATAAAGGAGATGGGCAAGTAAGTGTTAATGGAAAAGAATTAGATAAAGATAGTTCTTATACAACGCCTATAACGTCTCATAATAATAAAGATGAAAATAAAGAAGAAGAACGTTTAATAGTTGAAGGAGTAACTTACACTGACAAAGATAATATGCAAATTGAAGGTTCTATAGTTACTGAGGCTAATGAAACTTATAATAAAATGATTGAATTCTTAAAAGCTAAAGGTTATCAAAATATCTTTAAGATGTATGAAATACATGTTAAAGATAATCAAAAACTTTCTCATTCTTTAACTATAACATTTGATCTAGGCACAATAAATAATGGCAAAATTGCTTATATTTTACATCAAAAACATGATGGCAGTTATGAAGAATTTACAAAATTAGTGGAAAATGGTAAAGTATCAATTGAAGTTTCTGAATTGTCACCATTTATCATCGCTTTTAAAGAAGAAGAAAATAAATTAACAAATATTGACGTAACAGCAACAGAACAAAATCAAGATGTTTCTAATAACGCTCAAACATCTTCAATTGATGTTGTTAAATATGCTATTTTATCGGCTCTAACATTTATTTGTCTAGTTGCTTTAATAATTAGTATGAAAAAGGAAGAAAGTTAATTTCTTCTTTTGCTTATGAAAAAAAAGTTAAAAATTATTCTTATATTAATATTATTGAGTTTATTTTCTTACTTTTTTTCTAAAGTTTGTATTTTTACCTTAGATATGGTAAAAAATAAACATATCCAAAAATATTTGATAAAAGAAGTAATAAATGTCACTATAAATAAAGATACAAATGAAGAAGAATTTAAGGTTGATTTTCCAAAATTAATCGAAAAAAATAAAGATACAGTTGGTTGGATAAGATATAATAATGATAAAATAAATTATCCGGTTGTAAAATCAACCGATAATGAATATTATTTATCTAAGTCTTTTAATAAAACTAATAATAAAAATGGCACTATTTTCATGGATTTTCGCAATAAATCTTTTGATGATAAAAATGTTGTTCTTTTTGGTCATGCTATGTTAGATGGTAGTATGTTTGGCAGTTTAACAGATGTTTTTAAAAAAGACTTTTTTACGCAAGATGCAAATAATTATATCAAAATTTATACTCCTAATAAAATTTTGACTTATCAAATATTTAGCTATTATACAATTGAAAAAGAAGAATATTATATTACAACTGATTTTTCTACTGATGAAGAATTTCAAAATTTTATTAGCGTAATTACGAAAAGAAGTTATAAAGATTTTAAATTAGATGTAAATACTGATGATAAAATTTTAACTTTATCAACGTGTCATGGCACAGGAAATACAACTAAAAGAAATGTTATTCATGCTAAATTAATTAAATAATAATTTTAAAAGAAGATGGAGGATCAAAACTCCATCTTCTTTTTAACGAAAATATATTAAAGTAAATATTCCTATAATTAAACAATAAATAGAAAACTTCCAAAGTTTACCTTTTTCTACTATTTTGCTTAACCATTGGTAAGCAAAATAAGTTACGATTAATGATGCCATAAATCCCGCAAAATAAGGCATTAAAACTACACCTAATTGATTATCTTTAAGCATATCTATGGCTCCTAAACCAAAAGTGGCTATACTAACGGGAAAATATAAAATAAAAGTATATTTTAAAGCTGTATTTCTTTTAAAATCACGTAGTAAACATCCTACTAACACCGCACCACTTCGACTAATTCCTGGAAAAATGGCTACTGCTTGTAATAACCCAATTAATATCGCATCTTTATAAGTTATATCTTTATCTTCTTTTTTTCCTTTAATATTTTTTATTGAAAATAAAGCTAAAGCGGTGATTAAAAAGGCTAAACCAACAATTCTTGGTGTTCCTAAAGCGCTTTCAATTTTATCTTTTAAAAGTAAACCGACAATTCCGGTAGGAATTGTGCTAACAATAATTAATAAACAATATTTAAAATCATTTTTATATTTACTTCTTTGGGCTTTTTTAAATATAAATTTAAAAAAGCTTTTGATTAATTTAATAATATCTTTTCTAAAAATATATAATATTGCTATAAAAGAAGCAAAGTTTACAACTATTTCAAAATTTAAATCATTAAACATATTTGTATTAAATAAATTTCTAAATATTAATAAATGTCCACTTGAAGAAATAGGTAAAGGTTCAGTTATTCCTTGAATTATTCCTAGAATTATATATTTTATATATTCCATTATTATCACCATTATAATTATATAATAAAAATTTAATTTAAGAAATAAAATTATAATGGTGATAATATTGGCTCGTACTTTTCTTTTTATTTTCGGTATTTTTCTTATATCTTTTTCTTTAGCTTATATCATTTTATATTTAAATTTATTAGTTATGGGGTATAGTTTTTTAGAATATGTTAAATTTATTAGTAGGAAATTTGAATGTAATAGTTTCCTTTTGGGAATATTATGCATATATTTATCAATAAAAAGGTGGGGAAAAAATGAATTATTTTTACGACATTCTCATTAACTTAAATGATATTGCTTATAATTTTTATGAATGGTCTAAAGATGATAGTATTTTACATCTAAAAAAAATACCAGTATTTAAAATTAATACTAAAGAACTAAAAGATTTATTAAAATATAATATAAAAATAGATAAGAATTTTTTAGATAATATTTATAATAAAACCGAAAGTTATGAAGCAAATAATAAATATATTGAATATATGGCTTTATTTACGGATGAAAATAATTCTCTTGTGCTAGAATTTGATCAAAATGGTAAATCATTATATCGGAGTAAATTACTTTTAGAAGAAGAATTAGATTTATTAGAAATGGCTTATTCTTTAAAAAAAGAAAATATAACTTATGAAAAATTAAATTTATTACCTAAAACTTTTTCTTCTCGCCAAGAAAATGAAATAAAACATTTCTTAGAAATTGAAATTAAAACTTTATATGAAAATAAACAAATCTCTAAATTACGTTATTTATACAATGAAACATTTAATCAAGATAATAAAAATCTAGATTTAATTTATCAAAATTTATTAAAGAAAATAAAAAGTGATTTTTCTTTAAATCACTTAAAACTTTTTGAAATAGTTAAATTATCTTATAAACATTTATCGACTTAAACCAACTTTTTGATAAACTTCCTCTAATTTAGCCTGCGCAATAGATTGCGCTTTTTGGATGCCTTTATCTAAAACTTCATCGACTAAATTAGAATTAATTATTTCTTGATATTTATTTTGCAGAGTTTCTAACATTTTAACAACTTCATTAGCTACCATTTTTTTAAATGTACCATAATTACTATCTTTAAATTCTTCTTCAATATCCTTAATAGTTTTATTGGTTAAACAAGAATAGATAGTCATTAAATTAGATATTCCTGGTTTAGCCTCTGGATCATATTTGATTTGATTATCTGAATCAGTTACAGCACTCATTATTTTCTTGCGGGCACTTTCAACATTTTCAAGCAAAGTGATATATCCTTTAGGATTATCACTAGATTTACTCATTTTTTTAGTTGGATTTTGTAAATCATAAATTTTGGCTCCAACTTGGGAAATTATAGGTTCAGGTATTTTAAAAGTTTCTCCATATTTTTTATTAAAACGTTCGGCTATATTACGTGTTAATTCAACGTGTTGTTTTTGATCAATTCCTACCGGTACAACATCAGCATCATACAAGATAATATCAGCAGCCATTAAAGCGGGGTAGGTATATAACCCCACAACTAATTGCATTTTCACTTTTATTTTTACTTTTATCTTTAAATTGCGTCATCCGATTTAATTCGCCGATATAAGTATTACATTCTAAAACCCAACCTAAATTATTATGAATATTATTTTCTGATTGTAAGAAAATTGTTGTATTTTTAGGATCTAAGCCACTGGCTAAATAAATTGCTACCAAATCTTTTGTTCTTTTTCTTAATTCTTCGGGATCATTATAGATCGTGATCGCATGTAAATTAGCCACAAAGATAAAAGATTCATAATCTTTTTGCATATCGACAAATTGTCTAATTGCTCCTAAATAGTTTCCTAAAGTTAATTCTCCTGTCGGTTTAATACCAGAAAGTAATCGTTTCATAATTTTTTCACCTCGTAAATTTAGTTTAACATATTATGTATATTTTTTAAATATAAAGACAAAATAAAATTAAAGGAGAAGAAAAATTATGAAAAAAATTTTAATGTTACTAGTTGCTACTTTAGGTCTAGTTGGTTGTACCATTGGTCCCGCTAATACGCCAAGCAAAGCGGTGGAGGAATATTTAGATCGTTATATTGATAATAGTGATGTAGTTATGAATGAACTTGATGAATATGTAGCTGATCGAGATGAACTTAATGATGAACAAAAAGAAACTTATAAAGAAGTTCTAAAAAAACAATATAGTGATCTGAAATATGAAATTACGGATGAAAAATATGATGGGGATACGGCCACTGTTAGTGTTAAATTAACAGTTTATGACTTATATAAAGTTCAAAAAGAAGCTGATGAATATCTAACTAATAAAAAAGATGAATTTAATGATGAAAATGGTAACTATGATGAAGCTAAGTTTACTAAATATAAGTTAGATAAGATGAAAGATAACACTGATACCGTTGAATATACCTTAGACATAACAGCCACTAAAGTCAACAATGCTTGGGAAGTAGAACAATTAAATAATGATGCTTTACAAAAAATTCATGGTATTTATAATTATGAAAATGAAAGCAAATAAAAAGAATTCACTTCAGAATTCTTCTTTTTATTTGCATATTCTTTTTAAACATTTTTCTTGTTTTAATAACGATTCAATATTATCAACTAAAGCTAAATTCTTATTTTTATATCTTTTATCTTCAGTTATTTCTTGAAAAAATCAATTAGGAATTGTAAATTCCTGAGCTTGCTTTAAATTAGGAAATTCTACTTCAGCCGTTTGTAGTCCTTCTAAATTTTCATGATAAATATCTAACTCACCCATTAAATCATTTTCAAGAGGAATAAAATAACGCGTTTTATGAATTATATTTCCTCTAATAATTCGACAAAAATTTAAATAAGTAGTTAAATTAATTGCAATTTCATTTTCTTCTCTAATTAATGTTCCTTCACTTTTAGTAGTTAAATAATAATTATCATCAACTTTTCTAATGCGAATTTCGGGCTTAAAACTAATATAACTTTGAATAATATCTTTTTTAGGATAATTTTCTAAATTTGGTAAATCTTTTATTAAAAATTTTCTTTCTATTTCCATTTTACTTCTCCTTTAGCATTGTAAATATTTCTTCAACATTCTTTTTGCCTTTATTACGCCCATAATTAGGAAGTAAATGTAAATGGAAATGTTTAATTGCTTGCCGATTCCCATAATTAACAGCAAAAGTAAAGCTACTAACATTTAATTTTTTCATTAACATTTCACTTAAATCTTTAGCAACTTGATACATATGATTAATTATTTTTTCATCTAATTCTTTAAAATCTACATAATGTTTTTTAGGAATAATTAAAGTATGACCATCAACTGTTGGATAAGCATCTAAAATCGCTATTACTTCTTCATCTTCATATAATTTTCTAGATTCTACTTCATTATTAATAATTTTACAAAATAAACAATCTTTCACTTCTATCACCAATTTAATCATAAATGACTATGGCTTTTTTTGCAAGGTTATTTCTTCTGTTTGACATTTTAATTCATTATTTAAACTTTTACAAGGAATAATATCAACAATTTTATGACTATTTACTAAAGTTTTAACTTTAAGAAAATCAGTTGGTTCTTCTTTAACCATTCCTATTTGCGGAATGGTTAAGTAGTAATTATCATATAAATCACTATCATAATAATTTTCTAAAGAAAGCGTAATTTCCTTAAAAACTTCTCTTGCTGGTTTATTTAAATAATTACGTTCTTGAATTTTACTTATTATATCTTCTTCATTATAAGAATTATATTCTTTTAAATTATTTTTAATATTACTATAAATTTCTTTAATATCATTATTTTTTAAAATACTAGGATTTAATTGGATATAATTAATAACTTGCTCATAATTTCCTAACTTAAAATTAATAAATATTAATTCTTCAATTGCTTTTTTATGATAGATAGTATTTACTAAAGTTTGAAGACTTGTTTGGGCTTTAGAAAAATCATTAAGCATAATAAAAGACTTTGCTAATAAATAATTAGCATTTAAAATTATATTATTCTTATTAGCTTGACTTTCTAAAATTGATTTTAAAAAGGTTTGAGCTTCATAAACTTGATGATTATTTAAATATATCCCCGCTATTTGTAATTTAATAATACTATTATATTTAGAATTACTATTTTTAAGAGCTTTATTTAAAATAGTTAAAGCTTCTGATACTTTCCCTTGTTCTAAATACAAATTTCCTAATTTAGAATAAACAAATAATTTATCTTTATCTTTTGAATAAATATCAGTTAAAGTTAAATTTAATAATTTTTGAAGACAATTTTCAGCATTAGAATAAAGTCCTAATAATCGAAAGCAATCACTCATATGGTGTAAAGCTGATGTTTTATCATAATAAGCTGTTTTAGCATCAACATAGATAGATTCACTTAATAAATCTTCATAACAGTCAACAGCTTTATAAAATTTACCTAAATTATAATAAATACTTCCTAATTCATTTAAAACGATATTTCTTTTTTCAGTATATTTTAACTTTTCTAAAATAGTGATAGCTTCATGGTATTTTTTAATCTTTTTTAAAATAATAGCTTTTTCAAATAAAATAGAATAACTATAAGAAAATTCTTTTTCAAGATTTTGAATAATATTTAAAGCTTCATCGTATTGTTTATTTTGTCTTAAAAAAATAGCTTTTTTTAATTCTGATTTTGATTCAATTAATTCCATAAATCTTTTCCCTCAAATCTATAGTGGCTATTTTAACATATTTTCGAAAATAAACAAGTACTTTTATCTAGTTTTTAGCATACATTAAATTAGAGGAGGAGAATTTATGGCTATTTACAAGGAAATAGTAACCAAAGCCGTTATCGGTAAAGGAAAAAAGACAAGTAGTACTACTTGTAATATAACACCGGAAATTACTCCTGATACCGTATTAGGATGTTGGGTTATTAATCACGAATTTAATGGAACTAATAATGGCGGAGCTGTTAATGTTAATGGTGGGTTTGATGTCAATGTTTGGTATTCATATGACAATAATACTAAAACCAGTGTAGCATCTAATCATTTTAATTATAGCGAAAATTTAAACATGAATTTAAAAAATGATTCTAAATTAACTAATAATTCTGAAATTATTGTTCGTTCTTTAAAACAACCAACAGTAACCGATGTTAAAATTGTTGGTAATGAAGTAACTATGAATGTTGAAAAAGAATTAGGAATTGAAATAGTGGGAGATACAATGGTAAAGGTAAGTGTTGAAGAGGATGAAGATGATTATGAAATTATTGAAGATGAAGTAAGTGAAGAAGAAATTAAGCAAATTGATGAAGAAGTAAAAGAGGATTATTTAAATTAGTGTCAACCATTTTATGTTGACACCTCTTTTTATATTTGTTATAGTATTAAAAAGAAAAGGAGGAAGAAATTATGGCAGTTAAATTAAGACTTAAAAGAATGGGTGGAAAACAAAAACCTTTTTATCGAATTGTTGCAGCGGATTCTAGAAGTCCAAGAGATGGTCGTTTTATTGAAACTGTAGGAACTTATAATCCGATTAAAAATCCAGCCGAAGTAACAGTTGATGAAGAAAAAACTTTAAATTGGTTAAACAAAGGTGCTATTCCTACTGAAACTGTTCGTACTATTTTAAGTAAAAAAGGAATAATGAAAAAATACGCTGAATCAAAAGTTAAAAAAGCGTCTGAAAAAACAAAAAAAGAAGGTAAATAGTTAAATGGAATTAGTTGAATATACGGAATTTTTAGTTAAAAGTATTGTTAAAGATCCTGATATGGTTAAAGTCCAAAGCTTTGGGGGCGATGAGGAAGCAACTATTTTAGAAATTATAGTGCATGAAAACGATATAGGAGCTGTCATCGGTCGTAAAGGTAAAATGGCTGGAGCTATTAGAACTATGGTTCAAGCTTATGCTTATTTAAAAGGGATAAAAAATGTTAAAATTAATATAGATTCTTTTTAATAAAGATTCTTTTTTTGACACATTTTAACATTTTAAATAGAAATAATTTTAAAAATAGTCTAAAAATTACGATTATATGATATAATTTATTAGTCTGAAGGTGAAATACAAAAATGACAAAAAAGAATAAAGACGAATTTTTAACTATTGTAGATGATATATTAAATAATGATAAATTTAGAGAATTAGATAACGAATTACATCATGGAATTACTCGTTATGGTCATTCTTATCGCGTGGCTAAAGCTACTTATAAAGTTTCTAAATTCTTTAAAATGAATTATAAAAAAGCTACTAGAGGAGCTTTACTTCATGATTTTTACTTAGATCGAGAATTTAATTTAGAAACTTCTAAACAAATTTTAGCTAATCATCCTAATGTTGCTTTAATTAATGCTAAACAAAATTTTAAAATAAGTAATTTAGAAGCTAATATTATTAAATCGCATATGTTTCCTTTAAATGGCGTTATGCCCAAATATAAAGAAAGTTGGGTTGTAACAACAGTTGATAAAGGGGTAGCAATTTATGAAATGTATCGTTTTAAATTTAAATTAATAATTAATTTTTGGGCAATATTTATTTTTAATATGATTACTTTAAATAAATAAATAAAATAATTTCTTTAAAAGCAATGATATATTTTCATTGTTTTTCTTATTTATTTTTTGTAAAATATTTTTGGTGATAAATTATGCAAACAGTTTTAATAACAGGGGCAAGTAGAGGAATTGGTAAAGAAATGGCTTTTTTATTTGCTCAAAACAATTATAATGTGGTCATTAATTATAAACAAAATTTAAAAGAAGCTTTAAAAGTAGAGCAAAAAATTAAAGATAATTATTCTGTAAAAACTTTAGTTATTCAAGCGGATATATCTAAAGAAGAAGAGGTTAAACAAATGGTAGAAGAATCTATTAAAACATTTGGAAAAATTGATGTTTTAATAAATAATGCTGCTCTTTCTTTAGATGAAGAATTAGCTACTAAAAAAACTTCTGACTTTCAAAAAGTAATAGATACTAATTTAATTGGAACTTATTTAGTAAGTAAATATGTTTGTGCTTATATGTTAAAAGAAAAAAATGGTTGTATTATCAATATTGCCTCAAATAATGGCATTGATACTAATCATCTTTATTCTCTTGATTATGATGCTTCCAAAGCCGGCGTAATTTCGCTTACTCATAATTTTGCTCAGTATCTTGCTCCTTTTGGTCGGGTTAATGCAATTGCTCCGGGTTGGGTTGCCACTGATTCAGTTTTAGCAATGAATCCTAATATTATTAAAGAAGAAACTGAAAAATGTCTTTTAAAAAGAATGGCCACGCCTAGGGAAATTGCTAATGTTGCTTTATTTCTAGCTTCTAATGAAGCAAGTTATATTAATAGTACCGTAATAAGAGTGGATGGTGGTAAAAATGCTTAAAATAGATAATAAAATAATTGCTTTAGCAAATATTTGTGAAGATGAATTAAAAGATATATTTAAACAAATAGATAATCAAGCTTATCAAAATAGTTTAAAAGTTTTAAATGCTTTTCATAAATATAATATTAGTGAAAATCATTTTCATGATACAACCGGTTATGGCTATGGTGATATTGGTCGAGATACAATTGAAAAAGTATTTGCTGAGGTTTTAGAATGTGAAGATGCTTTAGTACGCAATCAATTTATTTCTGGTTCTCATGCTTTAACTGTGGCTTTATTTGCTTTATTAAGGCCTAATGAAACAATGTTATGTATTTCGGGAATCCCTTATGATACTTTACAAGAAGTAATTGGCATTAAAGAAAATCCTAGTTCTTTACAGGCATTTAACATAAATTATGAACAAATTGATTTAGTGAGTGATGATTTTGATTATGCTAAAATTATTAATTATTTACAAAATAATCAAGTTAAATTAGTTTATATTCAAAGATCTAAAGGTTATTCTACTCGCAAAAGTATAACTTTAGCTAATTTAGCTAAAGTTATCCAAGAAATAAAAAAAATAAATCAAGAAGTAATTATTATGGTTGATAATTGTTATTGTGAATTTGTCGAAGATTCTCCCACCACGGTTGGTGCGGATTTGATTGTAGGTTCTTTAATCAAAAATTTAGGAGGAGGAATTGCTCCTAATGGTGCTTATATTGGAGGAAGAAAAGATTTAGTTAAACTTGCTTCTGAACGTTTGACTTTACCTGGTGAGGGTAGAGAAGTAGGTCCAACTTTAGGCATTAATAAATTATTTTTACAAGGTTTATACACGGCTCCAAGTGTTGTAGCCAGTAGTTTAAAAACAGCCGTTTTTACTTCTTTAATGTTAGAAAAGTTAGGATATAATGTCGAACCTAAATTTAGTGAACAAAGAGCTGATATTGTCCAAAATATAATTTTTAATGATGAAGAAAAATTAATTAAATATACGCAAGGTATCCAAGCTGCCTCTGCCATTGACGCGCAATCTTTACCAATTCCCAGTCCCATGCCTGGTTATGATGATCATGTTATTATGGCCTCTGGTTCCTTTGTTCAAGGTTCATCTATTGAAATATCTTGTGATGGTCCTTTAAGAAAACCATATATTGCTTATCAACAAGGAGCTTTAACTTATGATTATGGGAAAATTGCTGTTTTAAATGCTATCCAATCTATTTACAATGATTGACAACATATTTTCAAAAATAATTTACATACTAATTGTAAAATGATATATTATAAATAGTAAAGAGGTATGTTTATGAAAGTATTAAAAAAAGTATTAATTATTTTTGTGTTAGTTGGTTGTATATTCATGAAAAGTAATAAGGTTCAAGCCGCAATCGAAGAAGTTTCCGTTTCTTCTTATGAAGATATTCCCGCTTTAGAAACACAAAACTACGTTTGGGAACAAGTAACTAAAATGAGTGAAACTGATAATAGATTACTTCAAGTGTTTACAGGTTCAAATGAAGGATGGATTCCTCGAATAAAATTTGAAGGTGATGATCCAAATAATATTAAAACTTATATATTTTGTTTAAGTTATCATGATTTAGCGCCAACACCTAGTATTAAATATAAATTAGCTTATTGGGATACTTTAGAAAAAATGAATGAAGTACGTTATATTATGGAAAATGGTTTTGGAACCCAAAGTTACGCTGATAATTATGACAAATTAATAGAAGATTATTATATTACGCAACTAGCAATCTGGCAATTGCAAGGAGATTCTGGTTATGAAATAGAAAATAGCAAAATAGATATTTTAAATAATAGTAAGTATGATCAATATAAAGATGATGAAGAAAGTGAGCCAGGTAAAGCTTATCACAAAATAAAAGATTTAGTCGAAGGTGCTAAAGATCATAGTAATAGAAATCAACTTAATAATAAAAGAATGATTGCTAAATTTGTGCCAACTGGCAATTACTATGGTTATCAAATTTTAACTCCTTTTAAAATTTATAACTTGCCAGAAGAACCAGAAACTTATACTTGTGAAAAAGTTGGTGATTGGTATTATGATGCTCATGGTAATGCTGTAAATCAAAGTGATTATGAAAAATCATGTAACCCAGTTTGTGAATATAAAGATGGTAAATATTATGATAGTAATCATAAAGAAGTAAGTGAAGCAGAATATAAAAAATCATGTAATCCAATTTGTAAGTATGAAAATGGTAAATATTATGATAATCAAGGTAATGTAGTTAGTAAAAGTACATATGAAAATATTTGTGAAAAAATAGAACCAAAAATATCTATTTCTTATATTGATAATTGTACTGATAATTTTGCTCAAAATGCTAAAATGAAATTAGTTAGTGGTAATAGTTGTTCAGGAAAAACTATTAAAAGTTGGACATCAGGAAAATTAGTTACTTTTGATAATATTACTGCTGGTACTTATACTATTTGTGATACAACTAATGATTATGATAAAACTATTACTGTTAAAAACGTTAAAACTTTACAAGAATTTGAAATGATGACAAATGATACTTGTGAAGAACCTTATAAAAATGAACCTAATAGTAATACAGGTCTTACTTCTTATCTTGTTTTAGGTGGTGTTTTAGGATTTGGTACTATATTATATCTAGTTCTTCGTAAAAAAGGAATATTTGTAAAAATTAAATAAGACAAAAAACGTCTTATTTTTTTTACTAAAATTTCTTCTTTATAAATATATTTTTAATAGGGAGATGAATTAGGTTGAATGAAATAACTATTGGGATACCAAGAGCTTTACTTTATTATAAATATCATGTTTTATGGGAAAATTTCTTTCAAGAGTTAGGTATTAATTTAATAATTAGTCCGAAAACTAATAAAGAAATTATTGAAAAAGGTAGTTCTTATGTTGTTGATGAAGCTTGTTTATCTTTAAAAATTTTTATGGGTCATGTTGCTTATTTACAAGATAAATGTGATTATCTTTTTATACCTCGTTTTGCTTGTTTAAAAGAAAAAGAAAAACTATGTACTAATTTTTTAGCTTTATATGATTTAGTTCATAATTCTTTTCCGCATTTAAAATTACTTAATTTTAATGTTGATAAAGAAAAAAAAGAAGAACAAATAGACGGTTTACTAGAAATAGCTACTTCTTTAGGTTTTAGTTATCTTCATGCTTTAAGAGCTATTGAAAAAGCCAAAGATAAAGAGGAAGAATATTATCAAAAGAAAGAAAATAATTTAAAAAATAAATTATTAAATCAAGATTTAAAAATTATGGTTGTTGCTCATCCTTATAACTTATATGATGAATTTATTGGTAAACCTATAATTAATTATTTAGAAAAAGAAAATATTAAAGTTATTACTTCCGATATTAAACAAAAGAAAATAAATACTAAAGGAATATCTGATACTTTATATTGGACTTATAATAAAGAATTAATTTCGTTTATCAATACTTATAAAGATCAAGTAGATGGTATTATTTTAATCTCTACTTTTCCATGTGGACCTGATTCTTTAGCCAATGAACTTATTATTCGAAAAGTTAAAAATATTCCTATTTCTTATATTGTTGTAGATAATAATTCTTCCGATACGGGCTTAATTACGAGATTAGAAAGTTTTATAGATATTATTAAATTAAAGGGAGGTAAATTAAATGCCTAAACCTATCATCTCATTTCCGCATTTAGGAAATTATAGTATTCCCATTACTTTCTTTTTAGAAAAAACGACTAATGCTGAAGTAATGATTGCTCCTCCTATTACCAAAAAAACTATTGAATTAGGAAGTAAGTATAGTCCAGATTTTGTTTGTCTACCTTTTAAATATAATTTAGGAAATTTTATTGAAAGTTTAGAAACTGGAGCCAATATATTAGTGCAAGCTGGGGGCGGATGCCGGTATGGTTGTTATGGCGAAGTCCAAAAACAAATTTTAAAAGATTTAGGTTATAATTTTGAATTTTTATCTTTAATGGATAATGGTAAAGTTAGTATATTTTCCATTTATAAAGCATTAAAAAAATTAAATAAAAATTTATTTTTTCTAAAATATTTTTATTATTTACTTTTAACCATGTTAATGTTATTTTTTATGGATAAAATTGAAAATTTTATCCGGCTTAATATTGGTTTTGAAACTATTAAAAATAGTTTTAAAACCAAAGAAAAAGAAATGTTAAATCAATTTAAACAAACTAAAGGATTTCTATCTTTAATATATAATTATTTAAAATATAAAAGCCAATTTAAACATATTAAAATTAATAAACCAAAAGATTGTTTAAAGATTGGTATTATAGGAGAACTTTATACTTCTATGGAACAATTTTCTTCTTATTTTATAGAAGAAAATTTAGCTAAATTTAATATTCAAGTCAAAAGATTTACTAATTTAACTTATTTATTAGTTAAAAAAAAGTTAGTTAAGAAAAAATTATTAAGAGAAGTAAAAAAGTATGTAACTTATGATTTAGGAGCGGATGGGTTAGATAATGTGGCGCGAGCAAAATATTTAATTAAGAAAAAATATGATGGTATTATTCACATCAAACCTTTTGGTTGTACGCCGGAAATAGGAGCTATTCCTATTATAAATAAAGTTTGCAAAGATTATAAAATGCCTATTATATATTTTTCTTTCGATGCTCAAAATTCCGATGAAGGTATAAAAACAAGATTAGAAGCTTTAGTTGATATGTTAGAAAGGAAAAGAAAATGAAAAAATGTTTTTTAGGAATTGATATTGGTTCAATTTCGACTAAGGGTGTTATTATTGATGAAGATAATAATATTTTATATAGTGATTATTTATGGACAGAGGGTAATCCCATTGAAGCTGTCAAAAGATTGTTAGCTAATTTAAAAAAAGATTTTGATGAGCAAAAATATAAAGTAGTAGCCGTTGGGACAACGGGTAGTGCGCGCAGATTAATCGGAACCATTTTACATGCTAGTATTATTAAAAATGAAATAACAGCTCATGCCATTGGGACTACTTCTTTATATCCAAAGATAAGAACCATTTTAGAAATAGGGGGTCAAGATTCAAAAATTATTTTAATCGAAGATGGCATAGTTGTTGATTATGCAATGAATACTTTATGTGCTGCCGGGACTGGTTCCTTTTTATCCTCTCAAGCTAAAAGATTAAATGTTAAAGTTGAAGATTTTGGCGATATTGCTTTGCAAAGTAAAAATCCCACTAAAATTGCGGCCAGGTGTACAGTTTTTGCGGAATCAGACTTAGTTCATAAAGCCCAAATGGGCTATAAAAAAGAAGATATAATCGCTGGATTATGTAAAAGTGTCGCGCTGAATTATTTAAATAATGTCGGTAAAGGTAAAAATATTAAACCACCTATTATTTTTCAAGGGGGAGTTAGTAAGAATAAAGGTGTCAAAAAAGCTTTTGAAGATTTATTAGGTTGTGAAGTTATTGCTCCAAAAGAGGGTCATTTAATGGGAGCTTTAGGAGTTGCTATTTTAGCCAAAAATAGCAACAAAGAAATTGATTTTGATTTTAATGTAACAGATATAAACTTTGAAACAAGGGGAGTTGAATGTCATAAATGTCCAAATAATTGTGAAATAATTTGTGTCATGCAAAATAAAAAATTATTGGATGCCTGGGGTAATCGTTGTGAGGCAGGAAGTGTCAAATAAAACAATTTTCATTGTGTAAAGCAGGAAAATAAGCTTATAAAAAAATTATCAAAATTTAAAAATAATTACGCTCATTTAATATATTATCGGTTTATTTTCAAATTCCTTTTTTTGTTAATTTTTCCAAAAAAGTGTCAAGTGTAAAGAAAAATAAATTTATACTTGACAAATGTTCGGGGGGGGTTAAAATATTATTATGTAAACCTAGAAAATATACTTTACATAATGGAAAGGAAAGATTAGCATGAAAAAAATAAAATTTAAATGGAATGGAAGAGTAGTAGCTTTAGCATTTACGTCTTTAGCTTTAGTAATGTTGCTAAGTGTATCATATGCTTACTTTGTCTCTAAAGTAGAGGGAAATGAAGATGCTAAAGCTACTGACATAACTGCTGGAAAAATGGAACTGGAATATGACGGAACAAGTATCGTAGGAATAGAAAATGCTTTACCAGGAGATAAAAAAGTAATAACATTTACTGTAAGAAATATTGGTACTGTAACTACGCAATATAATGTTGATTTAACTAATGTAACAAATGGATTTATAAAAGATGAATTAGTATATAGTATCAAAAGAAATAAAGAAGAAGCAAAAGGAGAAACACCATTACCAAAAAGTGCTACCACTTTACTAGAGGGAGTAAGTATAGAAAAAGATCAAACAGATACATATGAGTTAACAATCGAATTTAAAGAAACCTATTCAGAACAAAATTATAATCAAGGAAAAAGCTTTAATGGATTAATTCAAATAAATAGCTATACACCACCTGAGAAAATAAAAACAATCTTAGGAGTAACATATCCAGTTATTCAAGAAGAACCAGACTTTACCAAAGGTTTTCCAAATGCCAATACCCTAGAAGCAGATATAACTAAAGGAAGTGGTTTATATAAAACAGAAGATGACTATGGAGGAACAAGTTATATTTTTCGAGGTCAAGTAGATAATAATTATGTTCATTTTGCCAACCAAGATTGGCGAATTCTAAGAGTCAATGGCGACGGAACAATCCGATTAATGTTAAAAGATAAATTACCAAATAATTCAAAATATAATCATTATACTTATGAAAGTTCAACTCCCCAACATGAAAAAGTAGGCTACACCAGTGGAGGAATAGCCTGTACAAATAGTGCACCATGTCAAATAACATATGATAGTACAACCCAAACATTTACAAATCCAAATGAGTCCCAAACAAATAGTACAATTAAAGTAGCATTAGAAGACTGGTATAAAACAAATTTAAATGAATTTGATGAGCAGATAGCCTATGGCTTATTCTGTAATGATATAAGTTACGGTCATGGAACCGATGATGGTTCAACAAGTACATTATATTATGGAGCGTACCAGAGATTATATTCAAGTACAACAAATGTAACCCCAACCCTGGTATGTCCGGACCAAATAGACAAAAATAAACAACCAAGAACATATGGAGGACTATATAAAAGTAAAATAGGATTAATAACAGCTGATGAACTAGCAATGGGAGGATTTTCATATAATAGTCCATATGCATCCGAGCAAAATTATTTAAGACGAAGTTATACGTATTGGACGGCCTCGCCTAGCGACTCTAATAACTATGCTAGTGTATTCTATGCTCGCAGTGCAGGTCGCTTGGTCAGCGACCATGCTTCTAGTAGCTGGGCCGTGGTGCCAGTTATCAATCTGAAAACTGATAATCTAACGTATTCAGGTACGGGCGAAGTTGACGACCCAATTAATATTGAATAAAATAAATATTCATGATAAACTATAACTAGTTAAGCAAGGAATATTTAAAGTAATTTATAAAATTTAAATTAAAGAGATTTTGTGGTTGGTGCAAACAAAAAAGTTTTATAAACGAAATTACAAAATAGGAGCTTAAAACGGTTAACTTCGTTAAAGGTTTAAAGTGTATGATAAAATCATAAATTAAGGTGGTACCACGCTTAGCTGCGTCCTTAAGTTTATGATTTTTTATTTTTTAAAGGAGGAATTTTTTATGACATGTTTTGAAGAATTAAAAGAAAGAGGTTTAATTAAAGATATTTCTAGTCCCGAAGTAGAAAAATTATTAAATGAAAAACAAATTACTTTTTATATCGGTACTGATCCTACTGCTGATAGTTTACATATTGGTCATCTATCTTCTTTTCTAATCTGTAAAAGATTAGCCGATTATGGTCATAGACCTATTATCTTAGTAGGCGGAGCAACCGGGATGATCGGCGATCCGCGTCCCTCAAGTGAACGTCCTTTAATAACTAAAGAAGAAGTTCAACACAATTTTAAATGTTTAAAAACTCAATTAGAAAAATTATTTCCTGGTGTAATTGTTGTGGATAATTATGAATGGAGTAAAAATATTAATTTCTTAGATTATTTAAGAGATTATGGTAAATATTTTAATGTTAATTATATGATTAATAAAGATATTATTAGAAGAAGACTTGATGAGGGAATAACTTATACGGAATTTTCTTATATGATAATGCAATCTTTAGATTTCTTACATCTTTATGAAAATAATAATTGTTTAATGCAAGTAGCTGGTCAAGATCAATGGGGTAATATTACTTCAGGAATAGAATTAATTCGTAAAAAATTAGGAAAAGAAGCTTATGCTTTTACGATGCCTCTTGTTACTAAAAAAGATGGAACTAAATTTGGTAAAAGTGAAAAAGGAGCTTTATGGTTAGATAAAGAAAAAACTTCTCCTTATGAGTTATATCAATTTTTCTTAAATGCTGAAGATGAAATGGTTATTAATTATTTAAAAATATTTACCTTTCTATCTTTAGATGAAATAAAAGAATTAGAAAAAAAACATCAATCTTCTCCCGAAACGCGCGAGGCCGCAAAAACTTTAGCTTTTGAAGTAGTTAAATTTGTTCATGGAGAAAATGAAGCAATTAAAGCTAAAGAAACTAGTGAAAAAATCTTTGCTAGTGGTGGAATAAGTGAAGATATGCCAAGTGTAAATTTAGCTTCTTCTACTTTAAAAGAAGGTCTTACTTTAATAGATTTATTATTCTTAACCAATATTGTTCCATCTAAAAGTGAAGCTAGAAGATTAATTGTACAAGGGGGAATTGCTATTAATAAAGAAAAACAATTAGACCCAAATTTCTTAATTAATGAAAATACTTTAGAAAATGGCACAATAATTATTAAAAAAGGTAAAAAAAATATTTGGAAAGTTGATATTAATTAATATTAACTTTTTTTAATAAAAAATAATATCTTTTTTATAATTGGTTATGCTAAAATAGAGATGGAGGATAAAAAGATGGAAAAAAAGTTAAAAGTATTTCAAATTGGTTGTGGAAAGATGAGTAAATACACCATGCGTTATGTTTATGAGCATGGTGGACAGATAGTTGGAGCAGTTGATATTAATTTAGATTTAGTGGGTAAAGATATTGCTGATATTATGGATTGTGAAGATAAAAAAGTTTTAATTGATAATGTCGATAATTTAGAAGCTTTATTAGAAGAAACAAAACCAGATATAGCAATTGTAACGACTATGAGTTTACTAAGTGATTTAAAAGAAGTCTTAATGACCTGTGCAAAATGTGGAGTTAATGCTATTACGACATGTGAAGAAGCATTTTTTGCTAGTAATTCTAATCCTAATTTATTTGAAGATATCGACGCTTTAGCTAAAGCTAATAATTGTACAATAGTTGGTTCGGGTTATCAAGATTTTGCTTGGGGTCATTTAGTGGCAGCTATGGCTTCTTCAGTTCATAAAATAACAAAAATTAAAGGTAGTTCTTCCTATAATGTTGAAGATTATGGCATAGCTTTAGCTAAAGCCCATGGGGCAGGATTATCTTTAGAAGATTTTGAAACGGAAGTAGCTTCTTCCGATAATATCACTGAAGAAGAAAGAAAAAAACAAATCGAAAATGGCAATTTTATGCCTTCTTATATGTGGAATGTCGTGGGCTGGTTGGCTGATAAATTAAATTTACATATTATAACGCAAACGCAAAAATGTATTCCTAAAATTGATGAAGAAGATTTAACATCAAGTACTTTAAAAATGACAATTAAAGCAGGAGATGCCACTGGCATGAGTGCTATTGTTACTGCAGAAACGGCCGAAGGCATAACTTTGGAAGCTGAATGTATCGGTAAAGTTTATAATGAAAATGAATTTGATCAAAATATTTGGACCATTGAGGGGGAACCTGATTTAACCGTGGAAATGGATAGACCAGATACTGTGAAACTTACTTGTGCTAATATTGTTAATCGTTTAGTTGATGTTATAAATAGTAAACCGGGATTTATCTCTACTTCAAAATTACCTGAATTAAAATATTTAACTAAACCTTTTAATGAGTATCTTAAATAAGATACTCATTTTAGATTAAATTATTTAAAATACTTTCAAATATTTTGACATGATTTTCTTCATCTAAAATAATTCGGTTAAAAATATCAGTAATAGTTTTATCATTAGCTTCTTTAATTAATTTTTGATAAAGTTTAATTGCTTTTTGTTCATCGACTATATTTTCTTTAATAAATTCTAAAATATTATTTTCATAACTAATAAAACTACTTTGCCAATAATTTTCGTTTTCAACTTTATTTATATAAGTGTAAGTAGGCGAAATTCCTAATTTTTTTAAAATTTCGCCTACTATTTCTAAATGTTTCATTTCGACAATAGCTATACTTTTTAAAACTTCTTTTATTTCTTTAAAATCTTCACTTAAACTTATATGTTGATAAATATATTTAGTTATACAAGAAAGTTCGCTTATATGTCCACAATAAGCTTTTTTAATCTTATAGGCTAAATTAATATTAGGTTTTAAATTATTTATACTAGGATAGGGTATATCTAAAACAACATTTAAACCATTAATCATATTATATTGCATATAATCACCTATTAAAAATTATATGCAATATAAGCATATTTATTTTACAAAGTAAATAAATTGTGTTATAGTATTAATCACTATTAAAAGGGGTGTGGTTTATGATAGATAGTAAAATGAAAGAATTTATAACTTTATCTATTATTCTTTCTACCGTTTTTGGTGGAGCTATAAGCAAGAAAAAAATAAATAATTTTATTAATAATAATGAATTAAATAAAGCCGGTATAAAAATAGAAGATACTTATTATCCTAAATTATCTCAAGTTAATACCGAAAAAGATTTTTTTGAAATACCTTATTATATTAATAATTTTGAAAATAATGATATTATTTATATAAGATTAAATAAGCAAACAAATAAATATAAAATTGTAAGTATAAAAAAAGAATATTTTCCTTCTTTTACTTTAAAATTAAAAAAGGAAGAAGTAGATAATGAGAAATTATTTATGTCTTTACACGATAATTCATTTATCAATATTGTTCCAATTGAAAAAGAAATTATTAAAGTTCAATCACGAGATAATTTAAAAATTAAAAAATATATAAGTTATCAAGAATATAAATCTAGTAATAATTTATCATTTAAAAAAATAAATAAATAGCTATTTATTTATTTTTTGGGTAAATATATAAAGAATTATAAAAGCTGCAACGACAATTAAAATCATTATAGATATTTCATGAGGAAAAAACTTATCAAAAGCTGAAATGATTACATCAAATATATGAACAAAGAATTTTCCTATTTTACCAAAAAAAGCTCCAATAGATTTTTCTAGTTTTTCAAAATTAATTGCTATAATCATTTATAATCATCTCTCTTTTCTTAATTATAGGATAGATGTTAACTAATTGCTAGAATTAAAATAAAAACTAGGCGTTTAATTTACATCTAAATTTATCCATGATATACTTTTTTAAAGAAAGAGTGGTTTTTATGACAAGTATTAAAATTAAAAGAATATCATCCCAAATTGCTAAAGAAGTAAGTGACATTTTAGCTAATGACTCTAGTGATGATACTTTTAAAAGTGTTACTATTACAGGGGCAGATGTAACTAATGATTTAAGTTTTGCTAAAATATATTTTACAACTATCGATAATAAAGAAACAATGTTAAAAGATTTAAAAGAAGCTTCTTCTTTTATTCGTAAAGAAATTGCCCAAAGATTAGATTTACGTCATACCCCAGAAATTTCTTTTCATTATGATGAATCTATTGAATATGGTAATAATATTGAAAGAATAATTAAAAATTTACATGAAGAAAAAGATGAACTATGAATCAAATAATATTAGTAAATAAAGAAAAAAATTGCACAAGTCGTGATGTAATAAATGAATTAAATAGAATATTTAAAACTAAAAAAATAGGTCATACAGGTACTTTAGATCCTATTGCAACAGGTGTTTTAGTTGTTTGTATTAATGAAGCTACTAAATTATGCGAATTATTAACTTCCCAAACAAAAGAATATATAGCTCAAATTAAATTAGGTATTAAAACTGATACTTTAGATATAACAGGAAATGTTTTAGAAAAACAGGATATTCCTTCTTTAAAAGAAGAAAAAATTAAAGAAGTATTAAATTCTTTTTTAGGTAAAAGTATCCAAGAAGTTCCAATATATTCCGCTGTTAAAGTAAATGGTAAAAAACTATATGAATATGCTCGAAATAATATTGAAGTAACTTTACCTAAAAAAGAAATAGAAATTTTTAAAATAGAATTATTAAATTATGAAAAAGATTTAATAACTTTTAAAGTATTAGTTTCTAAAGGAACTTATATTAGAAGTTTAATTAATGATATTTGTTTAAAATTAAATACTATCGGGACGATGAATAACTTAATTAGAACTAAACAAGGAAAATTTAAAATAGAAGATAGTTATACTTTAGCCGAAATTAAAAATAATAAATATCAAGCTTTGTCTTTAAAAGAAGTATTAAATGATTATAAACAAATAAAATTAAATGAAAAAGAATATTTTAAAATAAAAAATGGAGCTTTAATTGATAATTTAGATAATGAAGAATATACAGTTTATTTATATCAAGATCAAGTAGTAGCAATTTATCAAATATATGCTAAAGATAAAAGTAAGAAAAAACCTTATCGAATTTTTTCAATATAATAAATTGTCAAGTAAAAAGTGTAAAGTAGTTTCTTTTTTCTTGACAAATGTTCGGGGGGGGTTAAAATGTTATTATGTAAACCTAGAAAATATACTTTACATAATGGGAGGAAGATAATGATGAAAACAAGAAAATTAAAATGGAATGGAAGAGTAGTAGCTTTAGCATTTGCATCAATTGCTTTAGTAATGTTACTAAGTGTATCATATGCTTACTTTGTTTCTAAAGTAGAAGGAAATGAAGATGCTAAAGCTACTGACATAACAGCAGGAAAAATGGAACTAGAATATGACGGAACAAGTATCGTAGGAATGGAAAATGCTTTACCAGGAGATAAAAAAGTAATAACATTTACTGTAAGAAATAAAGGTACTGTAACCACGCAATATAATGTTGATTTAACAGATGTATCAACTGATTTTTTAAAAGATGAATTAGTATATAGTATCAAAAGAAATGAAAAAGATGAAAAAGGAGAAACACCAATACCAGGAAGAGATACAACTTTACTAGAGGGAGTAAGTATTGAAAAAGATGAAACAGATACATATGAGTTAACAATCGAATTTAAAGAAACATATTCTGAACAAAATTATAATCAAGGAAAAGAATTTAATGGCTTAATTCAAATAAATAGTTTTGACCCAACCCATAAAAAAATTTTAGGAGTAGAATATCCCGTTATTCAAGAAGAACCAAACTTTGAAGAAGGCTTTCCTAATAAAGATACCCCAGAAGAAGACATAACCAAAGGAAGTGGACTATATAAAACTGCTGATGAATATGGACCAAGTTATATTTTTAGGGGAAAAGTAGACAATAACTATGTTCATTTTGCTAATCAAGATTGGCGTATTCTAAGGGTCAATGGGGACGGAACAATCCGATTAATGTTAAAAGATAAATTAACAAAAGATTCAAAATATAATAATTATAGTTATAATTTTAGAAATCCTCAACATGATAAATCTGGTTTTACAATTGGAGGTTCATGCTCTATTGGTAATCCCTGTGAAGTAATATATGATAATGGGACTCGCTTATTTGCCAATAAGAATGGCGGAGATAATAGTGATGTTAAGAATGTTTTAGAAGACTGGTATAAAACGTATTTATACGAATTTGATGACCAGATAGCGTATGGCTTATTCTGTAATGATATCAGTTATGAAAGCGGAATCGATGATATAAGTTCAACTAGTACTTTATATTATGGAACTTATGGAAAAATAAATTCTAGTGGTGAAGAATATGGTAATCCGAGTTTAATTTGTCCCGTCCAAGTAGATAGTGAAGGACAACCAAGAAATTATGGCGGGTTATATAAAACCAAGATAGGTCTAATCACAGCCGATGAACTCAACATGGGAGGATATTCATCTAGTAGACCATATACATCAGACCAAAATTATTTAAAACGAAGTTATTGGTATTGGTCGAATTCACCTGGTTTCTCCAATTCTGATGCTAATATTTTCTGTGCCAGCAGTACGGGAAACTTAAACAGCTACTCTACTAGTGCTAGCGGAGCTGTCGTGCCAGTAATCAATATAAAAACTGATAATATATCCTATTCCGGTTCTGGGATTGATAGCGACCCAATCAAAATTGAATAAATTAAATTTTAAATTTCATGATTATTTTTAATAAATTCTCGGAGTATTTTAGTTAATGCTCTTTTTTCAATTCTTGAAACATAACTTCGGGAAATATTTAATTCTTTAGCTATTTCTTTTTGCGTTTTTTCTTTAGTATTATTTAAGCCATATCTTTTAATAATTATTTCTTTTTCTCTTAAAGTTAGTTTTTCTAAATAAGAAGTTAATAAATTTATATTATTCTTCTTATGAATGGTGGTTGCTATATCTTCTTCTTTATCTTTAATAATATCAATTAAATTAATTTCATTTCCATCTTTATCATAACCAATTGAATCATTTAAACTTAATGTATTTTCGTTCTTTTTATTAGAACGAAAATACATTAAGATTTCATTTTCTATACAACGAGCACAATAAGTTGTTATTTTGGTTTTATGATTATTTTTATAAGAATCTATTCCTTTAATTAAACCAATAGTGCCAATACTAATTAAATCATCATTATCAGTATTTTTAGTTTCAAATTTTTTGACAATATGAGCTACTAAACGAAGATTGTGTTCAATTAATTTATTTCTTGCTTTTTTATCACCTTTTAACATCAATTCAATACATTTTTCTTCTTCTTCTTTATTTAAAGGATCAGGAAAAACATTATTAGAATAACTGCCGGTAAAAAATAATAAACTTTTTAAAATACTTAACAAACTAAACATAATTCACATCCTTACTAAATAGTATTTTTAAATTTAGAATTTATGTGTTAAAATTAAAAAGAGGTGGTATCTTGAAAAAATATAATATAGCTTATAAAGTCTTTTTCATTTTATTATTTATTATTTACTTTTTTCCTATAACTGGTTATTTTTTTAATCAAGTTAATTTATTAAATATTTTATTTATTATTTATCCAATAGCCTTTTTTATGTGTAGTGCTATAGCTAGTAAAGATACTGGTAATTTTTATGTTATTCCAATTGCTTGTTCTTTACTATACATACCCTTAACCTTTACGATTTTTGAAATAAATTATTTACCATGCTTTTTTCTTTATTTAGGAATGGGTCTTTTAGGAGGATTACTTGGTTTATGGTGTTATTCTAATAAAGATGTTAAAAAAACTTTTAAACAAGCAGTAGGAATTGCTGCAATTATTGCTTCAATCTTTACTTTTTTAGCTACTACTATTAAATTTTATTATGAAGAATGTGATTTATATGTTTGTACTTTATCTTCATTTATAAATTTTGAAATTGTGGAAACAATTGTAATAATTGCCTTGATGATTGCTTTAGCCGTGCATTGTCTAAGAAAAGAACCAAAAAAGAAAAGAGGCAAAAAAAGCAAAGAAGAAAAATAATTAATTTTAGTTGCAAAAGTTATTGACGCACAAACGAATGTATGCTAATTTATTATTGGAAGCAAAAAAATTAAAGGGGAGGAATAGGTTGATGAATGAATTAGAAAAAACAACTAAAAAATTTGAAGAGATTAAACAAATAGATAAATATGGGGTTGCTAGAGAACTGATGTTAGAGAATAATCCCATTGAAGACCATTTTTCCCACTTAGGAAAAATGGTTGAAATAGGGTCTAGGTCTAAAAGAAAAAAGAAAGATTATAAATTATCAAGATATGCCTGTTACTTGATTGTTCGGAAGATGAAAGGAGATTTTATCAAAGAAATTTAATCAAAAAAAGAGATTATTTGTTAAATCAAACGGCAAAAGAAGCTGGAGTTAAAAACTTTGATAGATTTCATAATTATGGTGTTATAAAGGTTTATATAATGGAAAAACTGCTCATGATATTAAAAAAAAGAAAAAAATTAAATAATTAAAAGAAAAGGAAGAAGAAATATGCTAATAACTAAACTTGAAGAAATCTTAAAAGATATTTTTATTAAATGTGGTTTTGCAGTTGATAAAGTGACCGTAAGTAAGTCCAGTCGTCCCGATTTAGGTGATTATCAATGTAATGATATTTTTCGTTTAAGTAAAAAATTAGGTATTAATCCTTTGGAAATTGGTGAAAAAATTACTAATTTTCAAGATGAAAAAATAAATCAAACTTTTCAAAAAATAGAATTTGTTAAACCTGGTTTTCTAAACTTAGTTTTAAGTGATGCTTTTATTAATGAAAATATTAAATATTTGAACAATCATGAAAGATTTGGTATAGAAGAAGAAAATCAAACTTATGTCATTGATTATGGGGGAGCAAATGTAGCTAAGCCTTTACATGTTGGGCATATGCGTACAGCAATTGTTGGTGAGGCCATTAAAAGAATTATTGCTTTTAGAGGTAATAAAATTATCGGTGATATTCATATGGGAGATTATGGTTTGCAAATAGGGCAAGTTATTTATGGTTTAAAGAATGAAAATATAACTTTAGAAGATATTAATATTCAAATTTTAAATCGTTTATATCCCCAAATTAGTAGTCTTTGTAAAGAAGATGAAATAGTCAAAGAAACTTGTGCAGAAATTACAAAAAATTTACAAGATGGAAATAAAGAATATCAAAAATATTGGCAAAAAATAATGGAAGTATCGATTGCTGATATGCAAAAACTTTATAACTATTTAGATGTGCATTTTGACTTATGGTATGGCGAGAGTGATTCTTATCCTTATTTACCTATAGTTGAAGAAATGTTAGAAAGTAATCATTTACTTGTTCAAAGTGAAGGAGCTTTAGTGGTGAATGTTAAAACGGCTGATGATAAAAAAGAAATACCACCCTTGCTTTTTAAAAAAAGCAATGGCGCCTATCTTTATGCTTCTACTGATTTAGCTACTATCTATCAAAGATGGCAAGATTTTAAACCAAATCATATTTTATATGTAGTTGACAATCGTCAAGAAATGCATTTTGAACAAGTATTTCGAGTTAGTGATAAATTAAATATGCTTAAATATGCTGATTTAGAATTTTTAGGTTATGGCACAGTTAATGGGGAAGATGGTAAACCTTATAAAACACGTAATGGCGATGCGCCTTCTTTAGAAGATTTATTTAAACAAACGAAAGAAATTTTTATTCAAAAAAGAGAAGAAAATAAAGATATGCCTGAAGAAGATTTAAATAAAATAGTTAATGCTATTTTAAAATTTGCTGACCTTTCTAACAGCCGAGAAAAAGATTATATCTTTGATTTAAATAAATTTTCTGATGTTACTGGTAAAACTGGACCTTATATTCTTTATACCTATTTACGTCTTAATAAAGTTTTAAAAGAATTAAATATCTCAAGTGATTTAACTGATAATATATATAATGAAGTAGATCGGGAATTAAGATTAAAAATTTTAGAAGTAACATCAGCTTTAGAAAGTGCTTATCAAGAAAGAAAACCATCTTATCTAGCCGATTATTTATATAATTTATGTGTTTGTGCTAATCAATTTTATGGAGCAAATCATATTATTGGTTTAGAAGATAAAGAAAAACAAAATAATTGGTTATATGTTTTAAATTTAGTTAATAAAATAATTAAACAATTATTAAATTTATTAGCAATAGATATACCTAGTAAGATGTGATATATGATTACTAAAGAAGTTATTTTAAATATTTATAATCAAGCTTTAATAAAAGAATTAATTAAATATGTATCAGATAGTTTAGATTATAGTGAACAAGAAAAACAAGTACATCAAAGTCCAAAAGAACAACAAGCTATAAATATGGAAGTAGAATATCAGAAAATAATCTTATTAGCTTTAAAAGAACAATTGCTTAGAATTAAAGAAGATAATAATCAACAATATTATAAGTATAATATTGTTACTGATTTGGTGGAGCAATTTAGAATAGCTTATTTTTATGGTTATAAAGAAAAAATAATTCATAAAAAACAAGCTAAAAATAAATTAGCTAAATATGTAAGTAAATTTAATTTTAATCCTAGAGATTTTGAAAAAGTAATAGAAGAAATTAAATTAAACAGGAGGGTATATGAAAGAAGTTGTAATAATTAATGGGACGGGTGGAAGTGGTAAAGACACATTTGTCTCTTATGTTGGTGCTTTAGTTAACGTTTATAATTTTGATTCCGTTGGCAAAGTTAAGGAACTCGCTCGCATTGTTGGTTGGGATGGTATTAGAAAAACGGAAAAAGATCGTAAATTTTTAAGTGATTTAAAAAAATTAACGACTTTATATAATGATATGTCTTTTGAGGAAATTAAAAAAGGCATTGAATGTTTTCAAAAAAGTTTTACTAAAGATATAATGTTTATTCATATTAGAGAACCAGAAGAAATTGCAAAAGTAATAGACTTTTATCCTGAGGCTAAAACTTTATTAATAAAAAGAGCTAATTATAATAATATAACTTCCAATGTTTCTGATGCTAATGTGGATAATTATAACTATGATTATATTATTTACAATGAAACTTTAGTGCAGCTTAGAAATGAAGCCGAAAAATTTATTTATGATTTACAATATAATTGTCAAAGAAAGAGGAATAAATAATGGAAAAAAGATATGGAGCTAATCCTAATGATTTTAAAAAATATAATACCGAAGAAATAAGAAAAGAATTTTTAGTTGAAAATATATTTCAAGATGATCAAATTAACTTTACTTATTCTTTTATCGACAGAATCATCTTTGGGGGAGTAAAACCAGTTAAGAAAAAATTAGTATTAGATCAAGAAATTGATGCTCAAAAAGAAATAGGAATGAATTATTTCTTAGAAGCCAGAGAAATGGGGATTATTAATATTGGGGGAAAAGGAAAAGTAATTGTTGATAACCAAGAATACGTTTTAGATAATCTAAATGCTTTATATATTAAAAAGGGCAGTAAGGAAGTTATTTTTGAAAATATTGATAATCCTAAGTTCTTTGTTGCTAGTGCCTCAGCTCATGAAGAAAAAGAAACAAAGTTAATCAATTTTACTAATGCTAAAAAAGTACCTTGTGGGGAAAGTAAAACAAGTAATAAAAGAATTATTAATCAATTAATTCATCCAAGTATTGTTGATACTTGTCAATTAATGATGGGAGCTACGGAATTGCTTGAAGGTAGTGTTTATAATACGATGCCAGCCCATACTCATTTAAGAAGAATGGAAGTTTATTTCTATTTTGATTTAGATCAAGATAATGTTGTTTTCCATTTTATGGGTGAACCGCAAGAAACCAGACATATTGTTGTTCAAAATGAACAAGCAATAATTTCGCCTAGTTGGTCAATTCATGCTGGTTGTGGAACTAGTAGTTATAAATTTATTTGGGCGATGGTTGGCGAAAATAAAGTTTTTGAAGATATGGATAATATTAAAATAACTGATTTAAAATAATAACATTTTTAAAACACTTAAATATAATATTTTAGGTGTTTTTATATGAAATATATTGCTCATCGCGGTTATAGAGAGGGTGGTAGTAAAGAAAATCAAATTTCTTCTTTTCAAAATGCTATTAATGATAATTATTTTAGTGGTTTTGAACTTGATATAAGAGAAACTAAAGATAAAAAAATAGTTGTTATACATGATCCTTTTATTGATCGAGTAACTCCAAAAAGTGGTTTAGTGAAACATCAAAACTATAAAAAATTAAAAAAATTAGGTATTCCGCTTTTAGAAGATGTATTAAAATTAAAAACTGATAAAATAATTATGATTGAAATCAAAGATTATAAAATGAATTTAAATAAATTAATTAAATTACTTTTAAAATATAAAAATAAAAAAATTTATTTAGTTAGTTTTAGTAATGAAGTTATGAAAAAATTAATTAAATATCGTCAATATTTTAAAATAGGTGTTTTTAATATGGTTATTAATAGTGAAAAAAATTATGATAATTATGATTTTATTGGTCTTTATAAAAATATTTTAACTAATGAATTAGTTAAATATTTTCTTGATCATAATATTAAAGTTTTTGTTTGGGGTTTAAATGATAATATTAATTTTGATCAAAATTTTAAATATCAAAAAGATTTATATTTAATTGTTAATAAAAAGTTAACTCTTTTAAAATAGTATAATCGTCTACTTGCTAGCCAATAATAAAATATGGTATACTTTTTTATAGTAGGTGATTATAAGTGACAAAGAATAATAAGGGTAAAGAAGAAATTGAAGTATTAGATTTAGAACCAATACAGCAACCAGAAAAAAAATTTAAAGAAAAGACTAGCTTATGGCAAAAAATAAAAGATAATTGGTATTATCTTAGTACTAAACAAAAAACGATTATTATCATTGCTGCTGTTACGGTTTTAATAGCTATTTTAAGTACTATTTTATATCTAGTTTTAACTAAAGATAATAATAAAACCGTCAAAAAAGAAGTTGTTATTGCAAAAGATAATTATCGTTATGAAGATGGTATTTTATATTTTGTTGTTAATAATAAAGATATAGGTAGTTATAAATGTAAAAATAAAGATGAAGATTTATGTTATGTCGCTTATGAAAATAATGATGATAGTTTTGATACAGAAGTAATTAAAAAAGCTAATAGTAATAATAAATTAAGAAGTAAAATAATTGCAAATAAATATGTTTTTGTTTATGATAATGAAAATAAAAAAGGGGATAATATCATATTATATGATATTAAAAATCAAAAAGATTTAGATATTTATAAATCGATTAAAACTTATAATCATTTAAATAATATGGTTTTTGCATTAAATCAAGATGATAAATATGGAGTATTAAATTTAGAAAAAAGTAAAGAAGCAGTTATTGATTTTGATTATGATTATTTAGGCGTTATTGAAGATAATAATGATAATGAAAAAATAGTGGCTACTGAAAAAGGCGGCTCCTACCTTCTTGATGAAAATGGAAAAAAACTTACTTCAACTTTAGTAGGGGATATTAAAAATTATACTGATAAATATGTTAAAACCGTTGATGCTACTAATAAATATACAATTTTTGATTATCAAGGTAATAAAATTGAAGAAGGTTTAAATTATGTAGATTTATTAGATAATTATTATTTAACTGTTGATAATGAAAATAAATTAAAAATAATGGATTATGAAAAAACAAAATATTTAGAAGATGGTATTCCTCTATATAATACAGATTATGTACCAATAATCACGAAAGATAAAAATAATAAAGAAACTTCTAAAGATTATGCTTATACTTATAGTTTAGATGGAACTAATTTAACTATTACCGTTAATAATAATGGTAAAGAAGAAGTAAGTAATATTAACTTATTAGAAGGTTTAGTTAGTAAAAATTTACCATTTATAAGTTATTACAATGGTACTTTATATTTTTATAGTGATGAAGCTAAAACAACTTTAATAAATTCTTATATTTGTAATAATAAAAATGATATAAAAGATCCAAATGGCACTTTAGAAACTTGTAAATTAGCTTTTGATACAAATGAAGCTGATAATGAAACTGAAGAAAAAATAACTCCGGCTAAAATAGTTCCAATTTATAATAATCGTTACGTATTTATCAGTGATGGAAATATAATTAATTTAGTTGATTTAGTCGATGAAAAGGTAATGGGAAGTTATAATTCTATTGATACAAGTAGTGATGCAACGCAAGAAAAACCTTACAATTTATCTACCAAAGAACAATTTATTATTGCTAAAAATCGGAGTAATAAATATGGATTATTAAAATTAAATGAATCAAGTGTTATTAGTGTTTATAATTTTGAATATGATAAATTAGAAAAATTACATCAAAATATTTTAGCAACCAAAGGTAATAAAACTTTCTTACTAGATTATAATGGCAATAAAATAACTTTTGAATTTGATGGTAAAATAAGAGACTTTAATGGGGAAAGAGTTAAAGTTTTAAAAGATAAAAAATACTATGTTTATGATTATGCCGGTAATTTAATTTTTGAAGATAGTTATAAATATGTCGATTTACAAGATGATTATGTTGGTTTAGTTGATGATGCTAATCATTTATCAGTAACTGATTATGATGGAAATATGTTAATTAAAGCTATTTTAAAATTAAGTTCAACTACTTATTATCATCCTAAAGATGGTTATGTTAAAGCCTTTAGTATGCGTAAAGAAAATAATAAATTAATTATAACTTGTGCTACTTCTCAAGATACTAAAGTTGAAAAAGCTAAAGATTTTATCTATGATTTAAATACAAAGGAAAGAGTTAATTAATATGCAATTAAAAAGAAAAAATAGTATTTTAGTAATAATAGTAGTTTTACTTTTAATCATGACTCCTCTTACTATTTTAAGTATTTATTTAAACTTTAGTAATATCTTAAAACCATCTTCAATTGTAAAACCATCTAAAGAACAAGAAAATGAAAATAAAGAAGAAATAGTAGATAATTCTCGTTATAAAAATGGTAAATTATATTTTTATGATCAAGATAATAATCTTTTAGGAGAATATACTTGTCAAAAAGATCCTTGTAGTTACGCTGTTAGTACCATTGATGATAGTAATTATGCCATAGAATATTTAGATACAAAAGAAGTAGAAACTAATGTTTATTTAAATCAATATGTGTTTATTAATGATAATGATACAATTAATTTATATGATATAAATAACAATCAAATATTAAATACTTATAAAGCTATTAAAAATTACAATAATATGATTGATGAAAGTTATATGATTGTAGAAAATAATGATAATAAATGGGGAATTATAAAATTAGATAATCAAGTTCAAACTATTAGTGATTTTAATTATGATTTTATTGGTTTAAAAGATTTAATTGGTAATAATAATTTAATTGATACAAGTAATTTTATTGTTAAAAATGGTGATTTATGGGGAATTATAGATAATCAAGGAGATTTAATTAGTAATTTCTTAGCTGGAGAAATTACTAATTATAATGATATTTTAATTAGTGTAAAAAATAATAATATTTATTATTTATATGATTATAATGGTAAAAGAGTAGTAGATGAAAATGGTTTTAACTATACTTCTTTTACAGATAAATATATAAATATTATTGATAAAAACAATAATTTATATATTTATGATTATGTTAATGACAAAAAAATAAGTAGTAATATGAAAATAGAAGGAACTGATTATAAAAATAGTTTTGAAAGTGTTCTAAATTCTTCTACTAATACTATTGATGTAACAGTTAATAATAAAACTTATAATTATAGTTTATAAAAGCTAAAACGATTAATGTGTTTTAGCTTTTTTAGAAATTATTTAGTTTTTTTATATGACTAATTTTTCTTTTTTTAATTTGATATTTTTTTCATTCAAAAGTGTCAAGTGTAAAGAAAAATAAATTTAGACTTGACAAACGTTCGGGGGGGTATAATGCTATTATGTAAAACTAGAAAATATACTTTACATAATGGAAAGGAAGATAATGATGAAAAAAATAAAATTAAAATGGAATGGAAGAGTAGTAGCTTTAGCATTTGCGTCAATTGCTTTAGTAATGTTGCTAAGTGTATCATATGCTTACTTTGTTTCTAAAGTAGAGGGAAATGAAGATGCTAAAGCTACTGACATAACAGCTGAAAAAATGGAACTAGAATATGACGGAACAAGTATAGTAGGAATAGAAAATGCTTTACCAGGAGATAAAAAAGTAATAACATTTACTGTAAGAAATATTGGTACTGTAACTACGCAATATAATGTTGATTTAACTAATGTAACAAATGGATTTATAAAAGATGAATTAGTATATAGTATCAAAAGAAATAAAGAAGAAGCAAAAGGAGAAACACCATTACCAAAAAGTGCTACCACTTTACTAGAGGGAGTAAGTATAGAAAAAGATCAAACAAATACATATGAGTTAACAATCGAATTTAAAGAAACCTATTCAGAACAAAATTATAATCAAGGAAAAGAATTTAATGGATTAATTCAAATAAATGGATATAAACCAGAATATACTAAAACAATTTTAGGAGTAGAATATCCCGTTATTCAAGAAGAACCAAACTTTAAAGAAAATTTTCCACCAGATGATTCAAGTAAAACAGAAGACGAAATATCCAAAGGAAGTGGCTTATATAAAACCGAAGATGACTATGGAGGAACAAGTTATATCTTCCGCGGTCAAGTAGATAATAATTATGTTCATTTTGCCAACCAAGACTGGCGAATTCTCAGAGTCAATGGGGACGGAACAATCAGATTAATGTTAAAAGATAAATTAGCTGATGATTCAAAATATAATGATTATACGCGTGATACTTCAACTCCCCAACATGAAAAAGTAGGTTTTACCAGGGGAGGAATAGCCTGTACCAATAGTGCCCCATGTCAAATAACATATGATAGTACAACCCAAACATTTACCAATCCAAGTGATTCCCAAACAAATGGCAACATTAAAAATGCTTTAGAAGAATGGTATAAAACGAATTTAAATGACTTTGATGATCAGATAGCCTATGGCTTGTTTTGTAATGATATAAGCTATGGAAGAGGAACCGATGATACAAGTTTAACAAGTACCTTATATTATGGAGCGTCCGAGAGATTATATTTAGGGGCAACAAATGTAACTCCAACACTGGTATGTCCGGAACAAGTAGATAACAAAGGACAACCTCGAAACTATGGTGGATTATATAAAACTAAGATTGGTTTAATAACAGCCGATGAACTAGCAATGGGAGGATATTCGTGGTATACTGTCTTATCCCCAGGGATAAATTATTTAAGAAGAAGTTATTGGTATTGGTCGACAACGCCTTACTACTCTAGTACCGAGGCTAATATACTTGTTGCTTACAGAGCATATACCTTTGAGATATACAGCTCAACTTATGAAAGCGGGGCCGTCGTACCAGTAATCAATTTACAAACAGATAATATTTCATATTCTGGTACGGGCATTGAAGGTGACCCAATCGAAATTGAACTAAATTAAAAATAGGTCTCATTAAATTTAAACTAATCTATAAAGCAATGTGTTTATATAGGGATAAGTCTAACTTGTTGCAACAGCGATTTAATAAAATTATTTAACCCAAAAAGAACAACGTTTAGTTGTTCTTCTTTAAAATCTTGTCTAATTCTTCTAAAGTAATATTTAAAGATTTACAAATTATATCTTTATTTACCCCATTTTTATGTAAGTTTAAGGCCGCTTGAGTAGTTGCGTCTTCCATTCCCGCTTGTCTAATTAAAATGCGGTCTAATTTTTCTTCCATCTCTTTGTCATAAGCAGCCATAACTTCTACATCACCACTTAACCTTTTTAACTCATTAACAGCAGCTTTTAATTCTTC